>JAZNSR010000176.1:0-2335 GCA_045591335.1 Faecousia sp. | reverse complement strand
CAGGGGGATGTTCAGGTTTCTGCCATCGGTCATACCCATATTGATATTGGCTGGCTGTGGACAGTACGCCAGACTCGGGAAAAAGCGCAGCGTTCTTTCTTTACCGTATTGAAGCTGATAAGTCGGATCGTAGCCATGTCGTTCTGTGAGCCAAGGAGTTGAATCTATCAATTGTCTTCCTAAGACCGCTTGGCCTCCGACTTTGGCGTACTGTCCACAGCCAGCCAATATCAATATGGGTATGACCGATGGCAGAAACCTGAACATCCCCCTGTTGGCAGAACTTATTGTAAAACTCGTCCTGCATATACGCACAGGCTGCACGCATTGACTGCCGCAATCCTTCCTCTGAGTGCCATTGCAGTAAATTGAGTGCATTGTTAAGATGCTCCAAAATTGCGGAATATGTGTGTGTATCACTGTCCGAAAAACGCAAAACATCCGCAGGAACGATCAAATCATAATAAAACCGTTCTGCCCATTCATCGATCTCAACGCACTGAACATGAAGCTCTACGGGTTTTTCTGCCTTAGGGTGCAAGCCCAATGTATCTGTTCCGTCTACCGTGCCTGTATACGCATAGATATGTACATCCAATTCCGGAACATCCGGCAGCACAATGCTGGTATGATTCAGGTCCATTCCCTGCTGGGGAACACCATTGAAATAAACAATGAACTGGGGATTGGAGGCATCCCATCCGCTTCGATTTGTTTGAACCGTCAGTTCCAGTCGATTATCCGGATTGGATTTTTTTGGCAACGTAATGTGTTTATAGAACCAGGCATGCTGATCAAGAGCACCGCCCCAAACATCATTTTCCCGAAACACATCGGAATTGCTTTCATCCATCTGAGGACATTGACTTCCTGCTTTATATTCCGTTTTTTGGTACAGAATATCTGTAATCACCGATCCGTTTACAACGATCTTGCTTTCAATATGCAGCAGCATCGTTCTTATCCGTTCATACAAAGCTTGCTTGTTCACTGAGAAACCTCCCTAATCGTTTTCTGCCGGGTTTTGTTTTGCCACAAAAACAATGGTTCGAATCACCAAAACCAGTGCCATGATTCCAATGGTGCCGTAATATACCAGTGCCTGATCCAGCAGAAAACTAAGAATAAATCCACATAAGGCCGCAATACCGCCGCTCCAAAGCAGGAAAGAACCCACTAACTGGGCAGCAGCGCCGAAGGTTGCAGCCGCCTCATACCGCTTGATACGGCATATAATGCGCACAATGATCATCATTAGAAGCCACAACACAATGATCAAGAAGAAGCCTCCGAAAATATTGACCGTATACATCAAATAATCCGTCTGACCATTGCTTTGGAACGACTTATAAATCAAGTCATCCGCACCTGCCGCCCCGTCTTCCATACTTTGAATTTTGGAGTAATTTCCTGTATAGATTACTTGCATACCTCCGCTATGGAAGCCTACATAGCAGTTATCCTTCAGTAAGCAAAGGAACTTTCCTTCTGTGTCCTGGGAGAGTAAATTTAAATAATAACCGTGAATGGTAGGTGTCTTTGTATTAAATTCCGCTGTTTCTAGCTTGGGGTAATAGGCACCAACATACAGCAGGTACACCTGCTCGTAATAGTCCTCGGGTTTTTCCTCTTCCAGCTTTTGAAGATTCTTGGCTGTTTCCTCATCATACAGGAGTGACTGCGGATCAGAAATTGTCTGCAAATATGCCAAATACTCCGGGCATTTTTCGATAAGGTTCAATTCCTTTCCGCTGTAAGTAACCGCAAAATCGGTATATTCCTTCTGCACATGGGCAGGTTGAGCCAGATAGCTTTCGTAAGAGATGGTCTGTCCATTTTCCGCAGTACAGGACAAAGTAAATTCATCGTAGATGCTTCTTGTATCCCGCAGATCCACAATCAGTTGGTAGCCACCCTGCTCTGCTTTGTATGTATTGATCCTGCTTTCACCGGTGGCGACTCCGTCCGTTACCGTAAAATCGATAGTATCCATCGTGCTGTATAGAAACTGGC
Source organism: Faecousia sp. (assembly GCA_045591335.1). GTDB lineage: Bacteria > Bacillota > Clostridia > Oscillospirales > Oscillospiraceae > Faecousia. The sequence continues at coordinate 322 of JAZNSR010000176.1, read as the reverse complement.
GAAATTCCTCCGCCCTTTGATATGTGGGACGAAAGGATGCCTGATATCCCCAGGTCAGCCCGCAAACCAAGAATAGAAAGCTGAGCAATGCTCCCAATGCCGTATTTCCCAGGCTACGCCACTGGCACTCCCGGGAGCGGCGATTGGACCAAAAGCCGCCGAAAAAGTATTTTAACCAAGATTTCATAGTGCTCTCCTTTTTTTATAGCGGTCCCGGAAAATCCGGGACCCCCACAAATAGGTTTTCTTTATTATATCAACTTTGTTGATAATAGTAAAGTAGAGATTAGCCGGCAGTATTATAGAGGTTTGTCATATAGGC
>JAZNSR010000175.1:0-7990 GCA_045591335.1 Faecousia sp. | reverse complement strand
AGATGGGCAGTGTCAATCTGTCCGGCAATCCCGTGATTTTCCACGATTCCAAGACGACCATGCACCGGCTGGATGACCTGGGCCTTTCCCACGGTGAAATCCTCTTTGATACTGCCCTTGCGGCCTATGATCTGAACCCCTCCCAGTCGGATTATCCCGTTTCCAAGCTGGCGATTAATTTTTTGGGCATGTCTGTGGAGGATGGGGACGCTGCCGCTTGTGCAGAAGCTATGTGGCATTTGTATCCGGTTTTGCGGCAGGAGCTGCAAAAGCAGCAGATGGACAAGCTGTATTATGAAATCGAGCTGCCGTTGTGCGGCGTGCTATACCGTATGGAGCAGGCGGGCGTTGCCATTGATGCTGCCCAATTGGAGCAGTTTGGGCAGATGCTGACCCAGCGGATCGCAGAATGCGAAGCATTGATCTTCTCCTATGCAGAAGAAGCCTTTAATATCAATTCCACCAAGCAGCTGGGGCAGCTTTTGTTTGAAAAACTGGGTCTGCCCCCGGTGAAAAAGACCAAAACCGGCTATTCCACCAATGCAGATGTTTTGGAAAAGCTGAAAAACAAGCATCCCATTATTCCTGCCATTATGGATTACCGGATGCTGACTAAGCTCAATTCCACTTATGCTGAGGGGCTTATGAAGGTGATCTGCGAAGATGGCAGAATCCGCACCACCTTCCAGAATTTGGTCACTGCCACCGGCAGACTTTCTTCTACAGAACCCAATTTGCAGAATATCCCTGTGCGTACAGACCTGGGCGCAGAGATCCGCAAGATGTTCATTCCCAAGCCCGGCTGCGTGCTGGTGGATGCGGATTACAGTCAGATCGAGCTGCGGGTGCTGGCCCACATTGCTCAGGATACGGTCATGCAGCATGCTTTCCAAAGCGGCCTGGACATTCATGCAGCCACTGCTGCCCAGGTGTTCGGCGTGGATTTGGAGCAGGTTACGCCTCTGCAAAGGCGGCATGCCAAGGCGGTGAATTTTGGAATCGTTTACGGCATTTCGGAGTTCTCTCTGGCTGAGGATATCGGCGTCAGCCGGTATGAAGCCAAGGATTATATTGACAGCTATTTGCGCCATTACAGCGGCGTTGGGGCTTATATGAAGCAGGTGGTGGCGGATGCCCGGCAGAAGGGCTATACCCAAACCATGTACGGCCGCCGCAGATGGATCCCGGAGCTGACCAGCAGCAATTTCAATATTCGCCAGGGCGCAGAGCGCATTGCGCTGAACACTCCCATCCAGGGTACAGCGGCGGATCTGATCAAGCTTGCCATGATCCGGGTGGATCATGCGTTGGCAGAGCATTATCCGGAGGCCAGATTGCTTTTGCAGGTCCATGACGAATTGATCGTGGAATGCCCGGAGCAGCTGGCAGAGGAAGTGGCGCAGCTGGTGAGCCAGCAGATGCAGCAGGTGGCCCAGCTGGCTGTGCCGCTGGTGGCAGAGGCCAAATGGGGCAAAAGTTGGTATGAGGCAAAATGATGGAATATGTATTGATGAATGAATCCCATGTAGAGCCCATCGCCCAGATAGAAAAGCTTTGCTTTTCTGATCCCTGGAGCGTCAACTCCATTGGCAGCGAGATGAAAAATCCTCTGTCCCTGTGGATCGTTGCCCAGGAAAATGGCGTTGTGGCGGGTTATGTGGGATCCCAGACGGTGCTGGGTGAGGCGGATATGATGAATTTGGCGGTGCATCCGGATTACAGGCGGCAGGGTATTGCCGAGCAGCTGGTTTTACGGCTGATCGCGCAGCTGCGGGAACAGGGCAGCCATATTCTCATGCTGGAGGTACGGGCATCCAACGCCCCTGCCATTGCATTATATGAAAAATTGGGATTTTTCCAAGTGGGCAGACGGCCCAATTATTACACCAAGCCCAAAGAGGATGCGTTGATTTTGAGAAAGGAGTGGTCTGTTTGAAGATTTTAGCCATTGAATCCACCTGCGATGAAACTGCGGTTGCTGTGGTGGAAGACGGCAGAAGGGTTTTAACAGACTGTATCGCATCTCAGGTTCAGCTGCACCGGATCTATGGCGGCGTGGTGCCGGAGATCGCGTCCCGGAAGCATATTGAAGCCATTTACGCTTTGGCAGACCAAGCCTTGGAGCAGGCGGGGATCACCCGGCAGGAGATCGATGCCATCAGTGTGACCTATGCGCCGGGGCTTATTGGTGCGGTGCTGGTGGGCGTGAATTTTGCCAAGGCGGCAGCATTGGCGCTGAATAAGCCCTTGATTCCTGTCCACCATATTCGGGGGCATATTGCAGCCAATTATATTGCCTGCCCGGAGCTGAAGCCGCCTTTTTTGTGTCTGGTGGTTTCCGGCGGGCATACCATGTTTGTGGATGTGCAGGATTACACCAAAATGTCCATTTTGGGAACGACGCTAGACGACGCGGCAGGGGAGTGCTTTGATAAGGTGGCCCGGGTTTTGGGTATGCCGTACCCCGGCGGCGCGGCTCTGGACAAAATGGCGGCCTCCGGTGACGAGCATAAGTATACCCTGCCCCGGGCAAGAGCCGGTGAGAACCCCTATGATATGAGTTTTTCCGGCTTGAAAACCGCTGCGCTCAATTTGATCCATCACGCGGAGCAGGTGGGGGAAGAACTGGATATTCCCAGCCTGTGCGCCGGATTCAGCGCGGCGGTGTCCGATACGCTGATTCCCCGGGCGGTGATGGCTATGGAGCAGACCGGTTATGGTCATATTGCCGTTGCCGGCGGTGTGGCAGCCAATTCCCGGATCCGGCAGGATCTGTGCCGGGCCATGGAAAAGCTGGATGTGCAGGTGCATTTGCCGCCCCTTTCTTTGTGCGGAGATAATGCTGCCATGATTGGCGCCCAGGCTTATTATGAATACCTGGCGGGGAATGTGGCGGACATGAATCTGAATGCTTATGCTACCAAGTCCATTTTGGGCGAAGCCTTATAATGCCTATGCTGCTTGCGATCAAAGAGCTTTCTCAGGTTTCCTACAGCGGCATGATGGCCTTGTATGAAGAAGATCTGCTGAAAACTGCAAAGGCAGATTACCCGGCTTTGCCTGCAGCAGAAGCACGGATGGAGGCAGAGCAGGATTTTTATGCTTTTTTGGTAGAGGTGTTTTTTAGAACCAGGGGCGCTTGCTTGTTTGTTTGGGAAGTGGAGGGCAGATGGGTATCCTGCCTGCGCACAGAGCCTTACTTGGACGGGCACTTGATCTGCGGAATCACCACAGACCCGGCCTGCAGGCACATGGGTTATGCGCAAAGTCTTTTGCAGGCGGTGACCGGGCAGATTCCCGGAGTTTTATATTCCCATGTGGAAAAATCCAATGCGCCTTCTTTGGCGCTGCACAAAAAATGCGGCTTTTCTCAGCAGTTGGAATATGCAGAAATGCTTAATGGGGAAATTTTGCACAATTTTTACACCTTTTCTCATGGGAAATAGCCGGTAATTATTGACAAAATAACCAAAAATGACTATACTATGTTTCATGCGATCATGGAGGGATATACCTATGGTTAAGAAATGGGAAGTGACCATCCCTAAGCTTAGCGGGGATATGACCAGGCGGGTTTATTTGTACCTGCCGGATTCTTATAAAAAAAACCCGGAAAAGCGTTATCCCGTTATGTATATGTTTGACGGGCATAATGTATTTTTTGATTCCGATGCCACCTACGGCAAGTCCTGGGGTATGAATAAATATATGCAGAAAAGCCGCAAGGAGCTGATCATCGTTGCGGTGGAATGCAATCACCTGGGCAATAACCGGATCTTGGAGTATTCTCCTTTGACTTACGAGAACTCTACCTTCGGTAAGGTCCGGGGTAAGGGCAGCGTGTATATGAACTGGCTGGTGAAAACGCTGAAGCCGGAGATCGACAGCAAATACCGCACCTTGCCGGACAGAAAAAATACCATCATTGCCGGTTCTTCCATGGGCGGGCTTATGGCTCTATACGGCGCAGCGGTGTATAACCATGTGTTCCAGCGGGCGGCTTGTCTTTCCCCCAGTCTTTGGGTGGCACCCGGCAAGGTGCTGGAAATGATTGCCCGGGCTCATATCCGCAATGATACCTGCATTTATATGGACTACGGCAGCGAGGAAATGTTTAACCATGTGGCCAACGCGGAAGCATTGATCTCCACCTCCCACCTGCTGCTGACCAAGCGGGTGAATCTGGCTTTCCGGATCGTGCCCGGCGGCTGGCATGGAGAGGCCTCCTGGGAAAAGCAGATCCCGGTGTTTATGGACTGCCTGGGCCTGTAAACCAATTGTAAGGAGAGAGAAGCTTGGAAATTCGTTATTTTAAGCATTATAGCGGCAATTTGAACCGGGATATGGAATTCAAGGTGTACGGTCACGGCGGTATGCCGGTGCTGTTTATCCCTTGCCAGAGCGGCCGCTTTTTTGATTTTGAAAATTTCAAAATGATTGATTACTGGGCAAAGTGGATCGAAGAAGGCCGCTGCACAGTGTTCAGCGCCGATTGCATCGATGATGAAGCCTGGGCGGCAAAGGGCGCGGACAACCGCTGGCGCATTGAAAATCACGAAAGATGGTACCATTACATCGTGGATGAGCTGGTGCCCTATATCCGCCATCTGAGCGGAGAACGGTTGGGTTATGACCGCAGGATTTTGACCTTCGGTTGTTCCATGGGCGCCATGCATGCGGCAAATCTGTTCTTCCGCCGGCCGGATCTGTTTGAAGGCTGCTTTGCCATTTCCGGCTTGTATGATTCCCCGGAGTTCTTTGGGGATTATATGGATGATTTGGTATATAACAACTGTCCGGTGAATTATCTTGCCAATTTGCCCCAGGATCATTTTTATATGGATATGTACCGCAATAGTAAAATTCTGATTGTGGTAGGTCAGGGTAGATGGGAAGAGCCGCTGGTGGAAAGCACCCGCCGGTTAGATACGGTGCTTTGCAGCAAGGGCATTCCTGCCCGGATGGAGTATTGGGGCTATGATGTGGACCATGACTGGCCCTGGTGGTTTAAAATGGTGGAGCATTATGTTCCCCAGCTGCTGGACTGAAGATTAGGAGAGAGAAAATGAAGAATTTTGTGTTTATTTCCCCCAATTTCCCCGATAGCTATTGGAAATTTTGCGCAGAGCTGAAGAACAACGGCCTGCGTGTGCTGGGTATTGGCGACTGTCCTTACGACCAGCTGAAGCCGGAGCTGCAAAATAACCTCCATGAATACTTTAAGGTGGATAGCCTGGAAAGCTATGACCAGGTGTTCCGGGCAGTGGCTTTCTTTACATACAAGTACGGCAAGATCGACTGGCTGGAATCCAACAATGAATACTGGCTGGAGCGGGATGCCAAGCTGCGCACGGAGTTCCATATCACCAGCGGCTTCCAGGAGGAGCAGATGCGGGCCGTGAAGTGTAAGTCCGCCATGAAGGCTTATTATGAAAAGGCCGGCATTCCCGTTGCCCGTTATCATATTGTGGAGGGCTATGAGGATGCGGTGGCCTTTGCCAATAAGGTGGGTTATCCCGTGGTGGTCAAGCCGGATAACGGCGTGGGCGCCATCAGCACTTATCGCCTGCGCTGCGATGACGATGTGCGCTTCTTTATTGACACCAAGGACAATAACACCTACATTATGGAAGAGCAGGTCAATGGTGTTGTCTGCACCTACGATGCTATTATCGGTGCGGATGGCCAGGCGTTGTTTGTTTCCGGCAATGTGACCCCCAATTCCCTGATGGATATTGTGAACGATAATTCCGATTCCATTTATTATCTGGAAAAGGAAGTGCCTGCCGATGTGGTGGCAGCCGGTGAAAAGACTGTGGCTGTCTTTGGTGTGAAGAGCCGCTTTGTGCATTTGGAATTCTTCCGTCTGACCCAGGATCAGAAGGGCCTGGGCAAAAAGGGCGATATTATCGGTCTGGAGGTTAATATGCGCCCCGCCGGCGGGTATACTCCCGATATGTATAACTTTGCTTATGAGACCGATGTGTATAAGATCTGGGCGGATATGATCGCCTACAACAGCAGCCTCAAGCCCCTGGGCAGCCGCCATTATTGCGCCTTTGTGGGCCGCCGTGACGGCAAGAGCTATGCTATGGATCACAATGCCATCATGGCAAAGTACGGTCATTGCATGAAGATGCAGGGCCGGATTCCGGATGCGTTGTCCGGAGCTATGGCCAATGTGATGTATGTGTGCAACTTTGATACCAAGGAAGAATTGGATACATATTTCCGTGACCTTTTGACAGTTTAACAGAAGCCGTGGGCAAAATTGCCCACGGTTTTTTCTTTCTGTATGCAATGCGGCAGTTTCCGTATTGATTTTGTCTTACGGTTTTTTGGTTTGACCCCGTTCTTTTGCCGAGATTCCCTAGATTTGGCGCAGATCTGTTTTTATAATTTGGAAACAGAAACGCAAAGGGGAAGGATCATGACGGGGCTGAAAAGATTTGGGATTTTGAGTGCGTGCTTTGTTTGGTTTGGATTGGGGGCATGGGTTTTGGCCGCCCGGTGTATGGCTGCGCCGGAGCCGGTGGAGGGATCTATGGTGATGGAGTTTCCGTACCGGATGACAGACCAACCCTTGATCCTCCACGGGGTGTTTGGCTATGAAGGACCTTATGTGGAGGATGGGTCTGACCGGGAGGTCTGCGATGTGGCAGCACTGCTGGTGGAGAATGTGGGCAGCGAATTGCTCACCAACACCTGCATTGCCGTATACACCCCCCAGGATTATTATTTGTTTTTTGCCCAAGGGCTTCCGCCAGGGGAAAAGACGGTTGTTTTGGAATCCAGAGAAAAACTATATAAAGGAGAAAAACTCATTACCTGCTGGGCTGCCACCGCGGAAGAAACGGGCGTTTGCGTGGAGCATATTGGCCTGCGGCAGTTGGGCATGGATGTGTTGGAGGTGACCGGGCAGCCCGGAAAGGAGCTGCGGCAATTTGTGATCCTCCATAAAAACTGGCATAAGGAGACGGATGCCTATTTGGGCGGGATTATGTATGAGACCTATGTGGAGGTGATCAAGCCGGATCAGATCTTATTGATCCGCCCGGAGCATTATGCCGGAACAGTCAGCCGTATCGTTGCCGTAATGAAAGACCGCCAAACGCATTTTTAGCGTTTGGCGGTCAGTATTGGTGGTACCAAAGACAACCCCCGGCTCTGCGGGGGGACAAGAAATAGCTTTTAGCGAGGAGTAAAGTAGACAAGAAACAAGCTCCCCATTATAGTAGAAGTGGTTTGCCGACCACACAACTACAATAATGAGGAGGTCTTAATCGTGAGAGAAAAAGACATAAATAGTTTAGACCATACATCGTGGAGATGTCAATACCATATCGTATTTGCGCCCAAATATCGCAGAATGGAAATATACGGAGAGATAAAGGTAGATATCGGCAAAATACTGCGGCAATTATGTCAGCAGAAGGGTGTGGAGATTATAGAAGCAGAACTGTGCAGAGACCATATCCATATGCTTATCAGCATCCCGCCAAAGTATAGTGTATCGCAGATAATGGGATATCTAAAAGGTAAGAGCAGTTTAATGATATTCGACCGACACGCAAATCTCAAGTATAAGTACGGCAGCAGACATTTCTGGGCCCGAGGGTATTTCGTCGATACGGTAGGAAAGAATAAAAAGCAAATACAGGAGTATATACAGAATCAATTAACCTCGGATCAAATAGCAGACCAAATGGGGTTAAAGGAGTTTGTTGACCCGTTTACGGGTCGCGAGAACAAGAAGGCATAAAGAAAACCCCTTAAGGGGTAGCCCGTAAATGAAATGCGGTCGGCAAACCATTCGGGGCCCCTTTAGGGGCAATCGTCTGTAAAAAGCCCTTCTAGGGCTAAATCAAGCCCCCGGCTTAGCCGGGGGTTATGACTAATATATAATGCATTTTTCTGCCGCAAGTTTTGGAGATAAAATCCGAACACAGAAGTTAAGCTCATGTACCCCTGTTGCGGTGCCCGACATCTT
>JAZNSR010000174.1:0-12931 GCA_045591335.1 Faecousia sp. | reverse complement strand
TATAGCACTTTTGAAAGGAAATCCTGCAATCTGGGGCATTGGGGATTGCCGAAGAATTCGGCGGGAGGGGCTTCTTCTGCGATCTTGCCCTCGTCAATGAAGATCACCCGGTTGGCAACCTCCCGGGCAAAGCCCATTTCGTGGGTCACGCAGACCATGGTCATGCCGTCCTTAGCCAGCTCCCGCATAACCTCCAAAACCTCACCCACCATTTCCGGATCCAGGGCGGAGGTGGGCTCGTCAAAGAGCATGACCTCCGGCTCCATACACAGCGCCCGGACAATGGCCACACGCTGCTTCTGTCCGCCGGAGAGCTGCTTGGGGTAGGAATTGGCGCGGTCACCCAAGCCCACCCGGTCCAAAAGCTCCTGGGCTCTGACTTCGGCTTCTTCCTTGCTCTTGCCCAACAGCTTCATGGGGCCGATGGTCAGATTGCGCATAATGGTCAGATGGGGGAACAGATTAAACTGCTGGAATACCATACCCATTTTTTGGCGGTGTCTATTGATGTTCACCTTGGGGTCGGTGATGTTGGCACCGTCAAAGAAAATATAGCCGCCGGTGGATTCCTCCAGCCGGTTTAAGCACCGCAGGAAGGTGGACTTACCGGAGCCGGAAGGACCGACCACAACCACCACATCGCCCTTGCGGATGTCGATATTGATGCCGTCCAGCACCTTTAGATCGCCAAAATCTTTTTTCAGATCTTCCACACGGATCAAAACGTTGTTATCAGTGATCACTCTTTGCCAGCCTCCTTTCCAGGATGGATACAAACTTGCTCAAAACCATAACCAGGCCCAGATAGATCAGCGCAACTGCCAACAGAGGCAGGAAGGGGCTGTAGGTTACGGAGCGGATCTTGTTGCCGCCAAAGGTCAGGTCTGCCACACCGATAGTGAAGGCCACGGAGGATTCCTTCAGCAAGGTGATAAACTCATTTGCCAAAGAGGGAACAATGGCTTTGAAGGCCTGGGGCACCACGAAATACACCATGGTGTGTACATAGTTGAAGCCCAGGCTGCGTCCGGCCTCGATCTGCCCCTTGTCAATACTCATAATGCCGCCACGGACGATCTCCGCCACATAAGCGCCAGAGTTCATGCCAAAGCAGATGATGGCAGCGGTGTATTTTTCCACGCCCAAGGGTAGCAGCACCACGAAGTACAGAATCAATAGCTGCACCATGACGGGAGTACCGCGGATCACCGTCAGGTAGAACCGGCAAATGGCATCCAGGATCTTCAGTCCGCCGGTCATTTGGTTGGTACAGCGGATAATGGCAATGATAAAGCCCAGGATAATGCCGAATATGGCGGAGGCTACAGTTAAAAGCAGCGTGGTCACCAGACCGGTGAGCAGGTATTTATAGTTATCGTCTTCAATGAAGTTTCGGTAGAAATCATATTTGAAATCTGCCCAGGCTTTTTCCAGAGCGTTGCCGGTGACCGGTTTATCCATGGAGAAGTTTTCCAGGGCAATGCAATCCAAAAGGCCTGTGCGCAGGGTGTTCATGTTGGAAATGTCCACAGTTTCACCCTGATAATCCACGGTGTTGATCTGCCCTATGGCTTTGAAAACGGTGATCAAACCGCCGGTGACGGTGTTTACAGCTTCTTCGCTGAGATGAAGCTGCATGTTCTTACCGGATTCGTAGATGTACAGGGTGATCTCCCCGGAAACCGTCTCGGCGTTTTCCAAAAGCGCTGCAATATCGGCTCTGACCTGCAGATTGATTTTGGTGGCATTGGTCATTTTGCCTGCGTTTTCGTTTTCCAGATAGAATTCGTATACGCTCTGCATAAGACCGTCGGTCTTTCCGGAAAGCGCGCCTTCCACATTTAATGCGGTGTAGGAGCAGGAAAGGATCACATCCTTTTCGTAGCCGTATTCAATTTCATTGACGGAAATTTTGCTGTTGTCTAAGATCAGCAGGGCACCCATGGCAGTTTTTTTGGCAATGGACCCAAAGCTTTTGTCCACGATCTGCTGGGCTTGCTCTATGGTGATCTTATTGGATACCTGATTGTCGGCGTTGTGGGAAGAAGCGTAGATATATGCGCCCACTGCCAGTACCAGCACTACGGCAATCAAGCTGATCCAGCCTGCACGATGTTTAAAAAACGGTTTTCTCAAAACATCGCCTCCTTTTCTTTTTACATGAAAAATAGGAATGGCAATGCATTCCTATTTTCCATATTCCAATGTTGAATTATTTAATGTACTTGCCAATGATGCCGTCGATGGTGCCGTCAGCAGTCAGCTCCATGATAGCCTGGTCAATGGCCTCACGCAGAGCGTCGTTGCCCTTGGCGATGCAAGCGGCATAGTCTTCGTCAGCATAGGAGGTGTCCAGAATGGTCAGACCCTCGTTCTCAGCCACGAAAGCCTTGGCAGGCTCATTGTCGATGATGACGCAGTCCACATCGCCGCCCAGCAGAGCCAGAACAGCCTCGTTACCGTTGTTGTACTGGGTAACCAGATCAGCGCCGAAATCGTCGGTGGCGTAGATGTCACCGGTGGTGCCCAGCTGCACGGCTACCTTATAAGCAGCGCCTTCTGCATACAGATCGTCAACGCAGGTGATGGCGGAGCCTTCCTTCACGATGATGGACTGCACGCCGGTGGCGTAGCTGATAGAGAAGTCAACTTCCTGCTTACGCTTCTCGGTGACGGTCATGCCGGCCAGACCGAAGTCAGCAGCGCCGGTGGTAACTGCGGTGATGATGGAGTTGAACTCCATGTTCTCGATCACCAGCTCCAGACCCAGCTTCTCAGCGATGGCAGCAGCGATCTCAGCGTCGATGCCAACAATGGTCTCACCCTCGTAGAACTCGTAGGGAGGGAAGAAAGCGTTGGTGGCCATAACCAGCTTGCTTTCCTTCACGGTGGTGAAGGAAGCCTGGGATTCGGTGGGAGCGTCGGTGGAGGGGGCGGTGGATGCCTCAGTGGTGGTGTCGGTATCAGCAGCGCCACAGGCAGCGAACAGGCTCATAACCATAATCAGGGACAGAGCCAAAGCAATTATCTTTTTCATAATCTTTTCTCCTTCATGTTTGTTTCCGGGCTGTGCCGGAATGGATGGGTGTATTATAACGCTGTATTTATGCATCGTCAATTGTTGGAATATACAAGATTGATTGAAAATTTTGGCTTCGTTATGGAAATTTTGCTAAAAAGTATACAAAAATTCAAAAATTAAGTGAATAATTATGCAAAATACGATGAATATTTGCATAATGAATCAAAAGGATATTCCGGAATTTATATACCTTATTGTATATTGAATATGGAAAATACAGAATGCTTGTGCGGCAGTAACCGGAAAGTTTGATCTATAATTTTGGAAAAGAAATGTCCGGATTCGGTATTTTTGGGTATTATGCCGAGGGTTTTTCAGTTGTAATATTTCTATATATCATGTATAATAAATTGGCTTGACTGCAAATTAATTCGGAGGAGAATACCGAATGGAAAATAAAAGTGAACAATTAAAGGCTTATCTGGTGCCTGGCAAGCATGTCCACCTGGTGGGCATTGGCGGTGTATCTATGCGGCCTTTGGGCCTGGTGCTCCAGGGCATGGGCATGTATGTGACCGGCTCGGATATGAATTCTTCTGTTTCAACTGATGAGCTCATCTCCAAGGGCATCCATGTGGCCATTGGGCATAGCGAGGATAATATTTTGGGTGCGGATTGCATTATCCGCACTGCTGCGGCTCATAATGATAACCCGGAGATCGCCGCTGCCCGCCGGTTGGGGATTCCTATGTTTGAGCGGGCCCAGGCATGGGGCGTGATCATGCAGGCATATAAAAATGCCATTTGTATTTCCGGCACCCATGGCAAAACCACCACCACCTCCATGGTCACCCACATTTTAATGGAAGCCCATACAGACCCCACGGTGATGATCGGCGGCTATTTGCCTCTGCTGCATGCGGGCCACCGGGTGGGTCACGGTGATACCATTGTTTTGGAAAGCTGCGAGTATTGCGATTCCTTTTTGAATTTCTTCCCCACCCTGGCGGTGATTTTAAATATAGAAGCCGATCATTTGGACTATTTTAAGGATTTGCAGGATGTGGAAAAATCCTTCCGGCAGTTTGCGGATTTGTCCTCCGGCGGCATTTTGGCCAACGGCGATGATCCTCATGTGGTGGATACGCTGGAGGGGTTGAACTATGTTAGCTTTGGCCTGAAGCCGGAAAACCGCATCCATGCGGAGAACATTTGCCCGGACTGGCGGCATTTGGATGTGGTTTGCGATGGGGCGTTCTATTGCCACCTGGATTTGCAGGTAATAGGCAAGCATAATGCCCTCAATGCGCTGGCTGCCGCAGGCACCGCCTGGATGCTGGACATTCCCGCAGAGGCCGTCAGCCGTGGCTTGGCCAGTTTTGGCGGTGCTGAGCGGCGTATGCAGTTTAAGGGCGAATTTGCCGGAGCAAAATTATACGATGATTATGCCCATCATCCCGATGAGTTGGCGGCTACCATTGAGGCAGTGCGTACCATGGAGCATAAGCGGCTGGTGCTGGCGTTTCAGCCTCACACTTACACCCGCACCAAGGCGTTGTTCGGTGACTTTGTGAAGCAGCTGAAAAAGGCGGATTATTTGGTGCTGGCGGAGATCTACGCCGCCAGAGAGCGCAATACTGTGGGCATCTCCTCCAGGGATTTGGCAGAGCAGATTCCCGGCAGCGTATACTGCGCCACTTTGCAGGATGTTACAGAGCATTTGCGCGCCATTGCCCGGGAGGGTGATGTGATCATCACCGTGGGTGCCGGGGATATTTACCGGGCCGGCGAAGCATTGCTGAAGTGATCGTTGAAAAGTGAGGAAATTTCGTGGAGAAATTAAATGTTTGCATTTTGTTTGGCGGAATCAGCCCGGAGCATGAGGTGTCCCTGCGCTCCGCGGAGTCTGTGCTGAATAATATTTCTAAGGAAAAATACAATATTTTCCCCGTGGGTATCACCAAAGAGGGTCAATGGATCCTGTTTGGTGGGCAGAATTATGCTGCCCTGCCCGATGGCAGCTGGCTGCGGGAGCCTGCCAATTGCCCGGCGGCCATTTCTCCTGTTCGTGGACAGGGTTTGCTGATCTTCCGGGAGCAGGGCGTGGAATATCAGAGTATTGATGTGGCCTTCCCGGTGCTGCACGGTGAAAACGGCGAGGATGGCGCTATGCAGGGCCTTTTGAAGCTGGCAGGCATTCCCTATGTGGGTCCCCATGTGGCGGAGTCTGCAGTGGCAATGGATAAGACGCTGACCAAGCTGGTGGCGGATAATGCGGGGGTTTCCCAGGCTGCCTGGGTGCTGGTGCGCAGCGAGGAGCTGAGCAGCCGTATGGATGCTGTTTTGGAGCAGATCCAGCAGCGTTTTGCGTTCCCGGTGTTTATTAAGCCTGCGGGCACGGGGTCCTCTGTGGGTGTTTCCAAGGCTGCGGATGTGCAGCAGTTGGAGGCCGCCTTGCTGGAGGCCGGCAAGTATGACAGCAAGATCCTGGTGGAGGAGTTTATCCATGGCCGGGAAATTGAGGTAGCCGTTATGGGCAATGAAAGCCCTGTGGCTTCTGTTTGCGGCGAGATTGACTCCGGTGCTGAATTTTACGATTATGAAACCAAGTATATTACCGATACCTCTCTGGCCTATATTCCTGCCCGGATCCCCGAGGATGTGGCAGAATATGTCCGTGACCAGGCGGTGAAGGTTTATACGGCCATTGGCTGCAAGGGTTTGAGCCGGGTGGATTTCTTTGTGACCTATGCGGATAACCGCGTGGTGTTCAACGAGATCAACACCTTACCTGGATTTACTTCTATTTCCATGTATCCCAAGCTGTTTGCTGCCAGCGGCATTGCATACGAGCAGCTGATTGATGCGCTTTTGCGTTTGGCAATGGAGGCATGCAAATGAAACATCCGGTCATGCTTTCTATTTGCGGCAGGCAAAGCTATATGGATCAGGAGCCGGAGATCATTGAACTGGTGACCGAGGGCACTCTGGAGCAGACGGAAACCGGCTGGGAGATCGTTTACCAGGAAAGCGAACTGACCGGGCTGGCAGGGGTCACCACCAGCTTTGCCATGGAGCCGGGAAAGATCGTTCTGACTCGCACCGGTTCTCTGAAATCCCAAATGGTTTTTCAGCAGGGCGTGTCCCATGATTCGCTGTATCAAATGGAATTTGGAGCATTGCTGATCACCGTTTGCGCCAAAAAAATCGACTATGCCATCTCTGATCAGGGAGGCACAGTGGACCTTTCTTACCAGATCGAAATTGAGCAAAGCTCAGCGGGTATGATCGATTATCACCTGCAAATTTCCCCCAAATAACATTCATAATTTCTTAAAATTTGCCCGTTTATGCCTTGACAAGCCAATATGGTTGGGGTATAATCGTTCTATCCATAAAATAAAAGAGGAGGGTAAACTCATGGATAACAAGAATTTATTTGCTTGGATGATGATTCTGTTTAACTGCTATGGTATCCCCAGCTTTATGCAGGGCCAGGTTAAGACCGGTATTCTGCGTATCGTTCTGGGCATTGTTACCTGCAACATTATCGCTATCATCAACCTGATCAAGGGTATCATCCTGGGTATCGAGATCCTGAAGATGAGCGACGAAGACTACGCCGCTAAGAAGGGCACCTTCGACACCGGTATCCCCGCCGCTTCTGCTGAGTAATTTACATATTACTTGCAAAATTCCACGGCCTGCTGTATGATTGCAGCAGGCCGTGATTTTTTGAGGTAACCTTATGAAGATTCGATTTTTGAAAGATAAGCTGATCACCGCCGGCATCTTTGCTGCGGTGCTCTTGGGGTATTTGATCTTTAAGCCCACTTGCCCGTTTTTGTGGCTGCTGCATATTCCTTGTCCCGGCTGCGGTATGACCCGGGCCTGGTTCCGGGTGTTGGAGCTGGATTTTATTGGCGCATTTCAGATGCACGGCATGTTTTGGTCCGTGCCCTTACTGGGGCTGTATTATTTATATGACTGGAAGCTGTTCCGCAACCGCTGGGTGGATGGAACTGTTTTGATTTTGATTGCGCTGGGTTTTATAGTCAACTGGATATTCCATTTGATATAAACAGGGTGTTCAACACGCAAGTTGAACACCCTTTATTTATGGCATCAGTTCTTCTGTTTCCGTTGGGATGGTGACTTCGGTGGTTTCAACGGGCGTCTCCGTTTCCGGTGGAACGGGGGAAGTGGCTTCGGTGGAAGGCTCTGTCTCTACGATCTTTACCAGCACTTTATCCCGCTTTTTATAGGTGGAGACCTCCTCCTCTTCCTTGGAGATCAATGCATCGGTTTCTTTGTGGTATTTGCATTTATAGGTGATGACCTTGTAGCCGATGTAAGGGGAGACCAGTTGCTCCCCGTCTTTTTTGCCCTCTTCCTGGGCCTCCTCAGGGGTCATTTCCTTATAAACGGTTTCGTAAGGGGTGGTGCTTATAATGGCATATTCCATTTTTACATAGTAGTCCTTGGTATCCGTTCCCATAATTTTTACGGTCACATTTCCGCCTTCAGCAAATGCATCGATCCGTATGGGATATTCCGTGTTATTTTTGAATCGGAAGTCCGGACCGCCCCAGCTGACGGTGGCGTCCATACCCATGGGCATATATGAGGATACGAAGCTGTGATTGACCCGGGTAACGATCTCTAAATCGGCTATAAGCGTACAGTAGTATAGACTGGAGGATGCCTGGCAGATGCCGCCGCCGTATACGGAGACGGTCTCGCCGCCGTCATAGCCATCGGCCTTTTGCCAGCCGGCTGCTGCCGTGCGCTTGCCCAGGGCTTTGTTGTAGTCGAAGGTTTCTCCCGGCAGCAGGATCTTGCCGTTGATCTTTTCGCAGGACAGACGCAGATTTACATCCCGGGTATTGGGGCGGCTGCTGCTGCGGGCAGTATAGCTGCCCAGTTCATCCCGGTAGAGGATGGATTCTACTTCTTCTTTGGTGTTTTCCGGCTCTACAGATGTGAAGTCCACAGTAAACTGTTCGTTATAGTCGGCTTCTGCCAAAAGCTTTTGGGCAGCGGATACATCAAAGGTGCAGCCGAAGCTATGGCCGGATACGGCGAAGGTCTCCATGTCCATTTCCGCATCCTTGGGCGCAACGGCGTGCTCCTGCAAAATGGCTTCGAAATCCAGCTCTTGGGGCTCTACCTGTTCCAGAATATAGTTTACGGCAAACCGGTTTTCGCTGTAAGCTGCCATCACTGCCTCATAAAGCAGCGACAGATCAGAGTTGATGCCTGCTTGCCCCTTGGTGACCATCAGCTGCATATCGCATTGGCCTGTGGCAGCATCCAATGTGCCCGTAATCTCATAACTACTTTGCTGCAAAGTAGTTTGATTTGCTTGCAGGATCGCTTCCAAAGCCTCCATTACGGCTTCGGTATTCACGGTCAGATAAGGGGTCAGATCCAGGTGGTCCACATCTTCCGTCAATGCGCAGGCTGCCTGCACCGCTGCGGGAATATCCAGCTGCACCCCGGAAAGGGAGGGGGGAATATTCACGGTCTGATCTCCGGCGGTGAACACCAGGGTGGTTTCTTCATAGCTTTTTCCAACGGCGTTGGTCACGGCGATCACCGCCTGCTGGCTCAACATGCCGGAAACATCCACGCCTGCTACATGGGCATTTACCTGGATCTTCCCAAATTGGATCAGCCAGGGGAACAGAGAGACCATAACCAGCACTGCCGCAATCAGAACTGCTGCTGCACTGCCGGTAACAATGGCAGCCGTCCGCCCCTTGCCGTCGGATTTTTCCTTAATTTTTTTGCCGGTGATGGCAGTGAAGGATTGATCCAGCTGGTTGACCTCCCGTTTGCCGGAGGACTTTTTGGGGGCTTGCGGCTTTTTGGCTGCGGTGGGCTGCTTTTTGGCTGCGGTGGGCTGCTTTTTGACAGAGGGGGTTGGCTTTTTTGCAGGAGCGGTTGGCTTTTTGGCAGGGGCGGCAGCCTTGGAGGCTTTGGCCGGTTGCTTTTTTGTTGTATTGGGCTGCGTTTTTTTGGACGCAGGTTTTTTTGGGGTGTTATTTTTAGCCATAAGGGTTTCACTCCTTTATGGGGTTATTGTAGCATATATATGGCCAATTGCAAGCTATACGCTGTTAACGGCTCTTTGGAACCGTTCCACAAACACCTTGCACTGCTTCAGCGGGTCGATCCCGCTGACCAGCTTTAGCCGCAAAGTGGGCTCTTTTGCGCTGGCAACGAATTGCAGCCGGGTCTTGTAATCCGGCTCTGCGCACAGGGCGGTGATGGCTTCAAAATGCAGATTGGCCATGACAAAATGGATGTCTCCGGCTTTTTGGCGGATCTCCTTGATGCTTAGCTTCCGGGCGTTGGCACGGAGCAGTGCGATCTCCACCAGATTCAAAACGCCCTTGGGCGGCTCGCCGTAGCGGTCAATGATCTCGTCCAGCAAGTCGTCGGCATCCTCCTGGCTGCGGATGGCAGCCATCCGGCGGTACAGGTCCATGCGCTCCTCGCCCCGGGATACATAGTCCTGATCCACATTGGCGGTCACATTGATATCTGCGGTGCAGTCCGGCTCTTTGGGTGCTTCGCCCCGTTCTTCCAAAACCGCTTCGTTCAAAAGCTTCAAATACATATCATAACCCACAGACATCATGTGCCCGGATTGCTCTGCGCCCAGCAGGTTGCCTGCGCCCCGAATCTCCAGGTCACGCATGGCGATTTTAAAGCCGGAGCCGAACTCCGCAAAGTCCCGGATGGCGGACAGCCGCTTTTCTGCGATCTCTGTCAGGTTTTTGTCCGGGCGGTAGGTGAAGTAGGCATAGGCGTGGCGGGTGGAACGGCCCACACGGCCCCGGAGCTGGTGCAGCTGGCTTAAGCCGAAGCGGTCAGCGGTTTCGATGATCAAGGTGTTGGCGTTGGGAATATCCAGACCGGTTTCAATGATGGTGGTGCAGACCAAAACCTGGATCTCGCCGTCAGCCATGGCGTGCATCACATCACCCAGGGCGTCTTCACCCATTTGCCCGTGAGCTACCGCCACCTGCAAGCCGGGAATCCGCTTTTTCAGCCCGGAGGCGCATTGTTCAATGGATTCCACCCGGTTGTGCAGATAGTACACCTGGCCTCCCCGCTCCACCTCCCGGCGGATGGCATCGTCCAAAATGGCATTGTTGTGCTCCATGACGAAGGTCTGTACCGGGTAACGGTCTGCCGGGGGTTCTTCAATGGTGGACATATCCCGAATGCCGGAAAGGGCCATGTTTAAGGTGCGGGGGATGGGGGTTGCAGAAAGGGTCAGCACATCCACACCCTTGGAGATCTCCTTCAGCCGTTCCTTGTGGCTGACACCAAACCGCTGCTCCTCGTCCACGATCAAAAGTCCTAAATCTTTGAATTCCACGGTTTTTTGCAGCAGCTTGTGGGTGCCGATGATCAGATCCACCTGCCCTGCCCGGAGGTTTTGCAGGGTGCGCTTTTGCTGGGTGGGAGTACGGAAACGGCTGAGCACATCAATATTTACCGGGAAACCCCGGAAGCGGGCAATGGCAGTGTTGTAATGCTGTTGGGCAAGGACGGTGGTAGGTACTAAAATGGCAGTTTGCTTGCCGTCCATGACGGCCTTCATCACTGCCCGGAGGGCTACCTCCGTTTTGCCGAAGCCCACATCACCGCACAAAAGCCGGTCCATGGGGGTGGGGGATTCCATATCACCCTTGATCTCTGCGATGCAACGCAGCTGATCGTCGGTTTCCGGATAGGGGAAATTGTCTTCAAATTCCAGCTGCCAGGGGGAATCTGCCGCAAAGGCAAAGCCTTCCTGCCGTTTTCTGGCGGCATATAGCTTGATCAGCTCGCCTGCCATATCCTTGGCGGCCTTCCGTGCCTTGGCTTTGGTTTTCTGCCAGGCATCTGTGCCGATTTTGTTCAGCTTTACATTAGTATCCTCGCCGCCACCGCCAATGTATTTGCTGACCATGTCCAGCTGGGTGGCGGGGACGAACAGGGTGTCGGACCCTTGGTAGGCGATCTTCACATAGTCCTTCACCACTCCGTCCATTTTGATCTGTTCCATGGCTACAAACCGGCCAATGCCGTAGTTTTCATGGACCACCAGATCACCGGGGGTCAGGTCTGTGAAGGAGTTGAGTTTTTGCCGGTTGGTGGCGGATTTTTTGGTCTTGCGTTTGGGCTGCCCCTTGGCAAGCAGCTGGCCTTCGGTTAATACTGCCAGTTTAATATTGGGGTACTCCATTCCGAAGGGTAAGGTGCCCTCTGCCAGCAAAATCTGCCCGGGGTGGGGCATGGTGGTCAGAGGAATGCACTGGAGGCTGGAAATGTTCCGGCTGCCCAGCATTTCCTGCAGAAGCTCCGCCCGTCTGCGGCTGCCGCAGAGCACCAGGGTGGAAAATTCCATTTTTTGGTAATGAGCCAGGTCGGATGCAGCGGTCTCCATATTGCCGCCATAGCCGGGCAGCTGCTTTGCGGTCATGGGGTAAAGCTGGTGGGGCAGATTATCCTCCGGATAGGCACTGCCGCTGAAGGAATCCATATACACCACGGTTTTGTCCCTCAGATCAACGCAAAAATCCTCCCATTGGCATACATAATCGCAGAGCTCTCCGGCCAGTAAGCCCCCTTGCAGCAGACTGTCCAGCTGCAGACCCATTTCGTCAGAACGGGTGCGGGCGGCCCGGTGCAGGCTGCTGTGGTCGCAAAGGATTATAATTGCATCCTTGGGGAAATAGCTGGCTGCATTGGTAAACTCCGGGTAGATCAATGCCATATACCGGTCAGATGCCGCATTGGAAATGCCGTTTTCGTATTTTTCCAGATCTTTTTCCAGGGTCTTGATCAAAGCTTCGTTGGGGTTTTTCCGCCGCTTTTGCCGGGAGATCAGATTGCGGATATCCGCACAAAGTCCCTCCAGGCCCTCCGGGTGCAGGCGGGGCTGAGTCTCGCCTACGGGCAGCACCGTAACGGAATCCACATTTTGGGTCCGCCGTTGGGTGTCCGGGTCAAAATATCCCATAGTATCCAATTCGTCGCCAAAGAATTCTGCCCGGATGGGAGCATCGGCAGCGGGGGAATAAAGATCAAGAATGCCGCCACGGATGGCAAATTGGCCCGGACCCTCTACCATGGCGCAGCGGCTGTAGCCTGCGCCGGTGAGCTTTTGAGTCAAGACCTCCAGGGTGTATTCCTGGCCCACCTCCAAATAAAAAGCGGCGGAGGAAAGCACCTGGGGAGGCATGGTCCGCTGGCTCATGGATTCCCAGGAGAGGATTTGCAAGGGCGTTTTGCCGGAAAACAGGTCATATAGCTGCCGCAGCCGCTTTTGCTCCCATGCCCGGGAAACCACCGCACTGTCGTAAAGGGTTAGTTCCCGGCTGGGCAGCACGGGATACTCCGTGGCGGTAAAAGCCTTCAGCTCCTCTTGCAGGCGCTTGGCAGCCATGTCGTCCTGGGTCACAATGACCATGGGGCGTGCTGTATGCAGCCGCAGGCCGGCGATGATATGGCTGCGGTTGATTTGTCCGATTCCGGTGATGGCAGCGCTTTTGCCGTTGGTCACGCATTGCAGAAGTCCGCTGTATTCCGGCATGGTTTTGAGTATGGACAGAAGCTTTTCCATAAAAATTCCTCACATTCAGAATTTTCGTTCCACGCAAGAACGCGGAAAGGGGGAATATACCCCCCTTTCCGTGAAAAGGTTACAGAATTCTATTTTATGTGGGCGCAGAACCGTTAAAACGGTTAGCGGCACCGGGTACGCCCTCATCGATCACGCAAAGGGCGGCATCGGCAGCGTTTTCCAAGGCGAAGGCCAGGGCTTTTTCCTTCTGGGCGCTGAATGAGGAGAGTACCCAGTCTGCCAGGTCCTGCTCCGGATGGGGTTTTGCGCCCACACCGATCTTC
>JAZNSR010000173.1:0-10317 GCA_045591335.1 Faecousia sp. | reverse complement strand
CAAGGATTTGTATATTGCCACCAAGCTGCCCCATTACCTGATCCGCAACCCAGAATCTCCGGATAAGTTTTTCGCGGAGGAGCTGCGCCGGTTGCGTACCGACTATGTGGACTATTACCTGATGCATATGCTCACGGATATCGCTGCCTGGGAGCGGCTGTGCGGTTTGGGAATCCGGGGATGGCTGGACGAAAAAAAGAAATCCGGTGCCATTCGCCAGGTGGGCTTCTCCTACCACGGCAATTCCGATATGTTCTGCAAGCTTTTGGATGTGTACGATTGGGATTTCTGCCAGATCCAGTATAATTATATGGATGAACACACCCAGGCTGGCCGCAGAGGCCTGAACCGGGCAGCGGAAAAGGGAATCCCGGTGATCATAATGGAACCACTGCGGGGCGGCCGATTGGTAAATGCATTGCCGGATGAGGCAAAAAAACTGATGAAAAAGCAGGATCCGGCTATGACCCCCGCTGCCTGGGCATTCCGCTGGCTGTGGAATCAGCCGGAGGTGACAGTAGTGCTGTCCGGTATGAATACTGAGGAAATGGTGGCGGAAAATGTGCAGACCGCCTCGGCTTCTGCTGTAGGCTGCCTGTCTGAGGCAGATAACGAAATGCTTCGCCGGGTGGCAAAAGCCATCAATGCCAAAATGAAGGTAGGCTGTACCGGCTGCGGCTACTGTATGCCCTGCCCCAGGAATGTGGATATCCCCGGCACCTTTGCCGCCTACAACCGGCTGTATTCCGAGAGCTGGTTCTCCGGAATGAAGGAGCATTTTATGGGTACCGGTCTGCGGAAGAACCCTACAGCCATCTCCAACTGTATCGGCTGCGGCAAGTGCGAGCAGCATTGTCCCCAGCATATTGAGATCCGCAAGGAACTGAAAAATGCCGGAAAGAAGCTGGAAGGGCCAATCTATCAGATTGCCAGAAAGGCAGCATCTCTGCTGACGAAATTTTGATGTGCATATAGATGCTTGCGGTATGGAATCGGGTAGGAGAGAAAAGTCACTTAATGGAGTTATGTAAACCTTAAATCAGCTTGCGCCGGAGGCTCTGTGAAGAGGACAATACCGGCAATCACTGTCAGAAAGAAATGGTGTGCGTGTTGAAAGCAATAGAAAAGAATCCCATTATAATGATCCTGGTGGGGGTGGTGGGCATTGCAATGTCCTCCATCTTCGTCAGATATTCTCAGGCACCCTCACCAGTGACGGCTGTCTGGCGTATGCTGTGGACGGTGGCGCTGATGACGCCGGTGGTGCTGGGCAAGGCTTCGGTGCGCCGGGAATTGTGTCAGCTGCGCCTCGGGAAGTGGCTGATAAGCGGCTTGAGCGGCCTGTTTTTGGCAGCCCACTTTGTGCTGTGGTTTGAATCTCTGCAGCATACCTCTGTGGCCAGCTCCACCACCATTGTCTGCACAGAGGTGATCTGGGTAGCGTTGGGTTATTGCCTGTTCCTCAAGGGTAAGCTTTCAGGGAGGGCCGTGGGGGCAATTGCGGTGACCTTGTCGGGCAGCCTATTGATCGCCCTGGCAGACTTTGGCGAAGGTGGACTTTACGGAGATCTGCTGGCATTGGCGGGGGCAATCGCTACGGCGGTTTATACGCTGCTGGGCACAGAGGCACGGAAAAACCTCTCTACTACCGTATATACCTATGTTGTCTATGGGGCCTGTACGGTGGTGCTGCTGATCACCTGCTTTGTACAGGGACAAAGCCTGGTGGGTTACGGACTCAGCGCGCCGGTAGTGGGACTGCTGCTGGCGGTGTTTTCTACTATCCTGGGACACAGCGTTTTCAGCTGGTGTCTGAAGTATTTTTCTCCGGCCTTTGTGTCTGCCTCCAAGCTGTGCGAGCCGGTGGTGGCAGGCGCGTTGGCGGGTATCCTCTTTGGAGAGCTGCCGGGAATTTGGCAGATCCTGGGCAGCATTCTGATCCTTGCCGGCGTGCTGTACTACTCCACCCTGGAAAAAATAAAATCTAATTTATAGAGCAGCGCTCAATAAATTAGAATTGAGAACGAGGTTGCCCGTAATATGTATGAAAGGGCAAAGCTTGATTATCTGATTTACAACGCTCCTTTAGAGTATGCAGACCTTATTTTGAACGGTGAGTCCGAAACATATTTGAAAACAGCAACAGAATACAAATCACTTGATTGAAAATATCCCGCCCATCAAACAATGAGAATGGGCGGGATATTTTTTGCCAAAGCATAATTACTGACAATGCTGTAGTGCGAGACAGGCGCGACCTGCGCAATATCCCGAAGTTCATAATGACATCATTCTATACAAGCTTAATAATTCCCAGAAGCAGCAGGTGAATCGGATAAAAGGCATAGTAAAAATACTGAAGCACTTTGTTATGGTATCCCAGCCTGCCACGATATAGCCAAATCGGAATCAGTGCGAGAAGAGCAAATCCCTGACGAATACAGTAGAATACTTCTTCGCCAATATGAATTTCGTAGGCAAAACCGCCCAGCATCTCTACGTTGATGTACCACAGACAGATGAACTGTCCGATATAGCTCCACCATTTTTCCTGTCTGAAGAAATAGAATACCAGAACCGTGAGAATACCGGCATGGTAAAAGTCCACCATAGTAACCAATCCCAAAATGTAGCCGAGAAGAACTGTAATAAGTCCAATGAGCACGCTTTTCCAAATTGACTTTTTTCTCTTAACGATCTCATTCAAGTGAATCAGACCGATAGAAATCAAAAAGCTCCACAGAACATTCTGGTGAACAGGATAAAATATGCGGCTTCCCATGGCAAGGTTGAAAGGTATTTCCGAAAGAATAGCGAACAAAAGCAGTCTCAATACATATTTTTTGAGATTTCTTGTGTGAAAATACCCTTCCACAATCATAAAGGCAAAAAGAGGGAAAGCAATACGGCCAATACAGGTTAACCAATCATTTCCCGGTACAACGGTTCCCCACAGATGGTCACACAGCATGAATACCATAGCCATGATGTGCAGTGACATAGAGGTTGTTTCCAGGCTTATACTTTTTTTCATACCGTAATCCTTTTCGATCTTTATATTGATATCCTGTACGCTTTCATAAAACAGACGGTTTGAATGCCCGAAAGGTGACAGAAAAATGAAATATAAACAAAAGTTTTTCTGTCACTTTTTCTGAAATACAGGCGTCTACATGACAGAATACGAAATAAACTGCGCGATAGCGGCGGTTTTCCAGTGGGGAGAGTAGCCAAATAGTGTAGCGACTGCCGGCACGCTCTGCCCGTCCACCAGATCCAGATTAATCCGCTGGTAGCCTAAATGCACAACGCTGCCCCAAATAAAATAAAGTATGCGATGCTTCTGAAATCTGCGGATTCCTTTATTCTTTTACTCCCATCTTATCTCTGAGATCTCCCAGGCTCTTTCTATACTGCGCCTGGGTAATAGCGCCTTTTTCCAAAAACAGATCCAGTGTTTTCTTCTGATTTAGAAAAAGCTGCAGCTTCTTTTCCTCTGGGGTTATTTCTGCAAAGGAAATCCTGTGTAGGGGCTGATCCATTTATTGCTTCTCCTGACGGGGGATGAGAATAGCACCGGCAATGTATGCGATCACGCCGCAGCCGCCCATACAGGTCAGGATCACAGCACCAAGACGAACCAGGGTGGGGTCAACGTTGAAATATTCGCCGATGCCGCCGCATACGCCGTCGATCATCTTATATTCAGTGGATTTGAAAAGCTTTTTCATCATGCATTCTCCTTATAGTTGTTATTTCCGTTGTTGGGAATCTGGCGGTTACCATACATATATTCTAGCATTGGACTTTCAAATACTCAAGTTGTATTTTAGCTGCCGCTATAGGCCAAATCTACCAGAATCACCTCCGGACGATTGTTAAAGCGCAGGGGGATGATGCTACGGCCAATGCCTTTGCTGACGAGCATGCAGGTGTTTTTCTGAGTATAAAGACCTGCATCATATTTGGGAAAGAGTCCCTGATTGGGGGCAAACAATCCGCCTACAAAGGGTAATCGAAACTGTCCACCGTGGGCGTGACCGGAAAGAACCAGATTGATACTGTGTTTTGCGTAGATATCAAAAAGCTCGGGGCGGTGAGAAAGCAGGATCGTGTAGAAACGGTCGTCGGTCAGCTGTTCCAATGCAGAATCCATAACCGTTTCAGAGCTCCCGAATAAATAATCTGTCCGGAAACTGGGGTCACGGACACCGAGCAGGCGGACCGTTTCGCCTTCGTGCTGCAATTGTACAGAATCGTCCTCGAGCACGGTAACACCAAGGTCCGTCAGGCCTTCTTTCAATGCGGAATACTGGGAGGTTCTGGCCTCATGGTTGCCGGAAACATAGTAGCAGGGAGCAAGCTTTACGGCTTGTGCGGCAAACTGTAGGGCTACGGAAATGTCAGTACTGCGGGAATCAATCAGATCTCCGGTGATGGCTATCATATCCGGCTGTGCTTTTTCCAGTGCGGAAAGAAGTCGGTTGTTGTTTTTCCCAATCGCACAGTTGTGCAGATCGGAAACGTGAGCGATGCGGTAGCCGTCGAAGGATACGGGAATGTGCTCGTCAGTCAGTGTATAGGTGGTGCATTCCAGAGCAGTGTTGCCCCAAAGAACCCAAAGCAGCAGCCCCAGGAATACTATACACACTACAATGAGAAGAAATTTACGCTTTACGGTCACAGGATCACCTGCCTTTTTTGTATGCAGTATACCATATCGGAAGCGTTCTTTCAACCGGTGGCAGGTACGATGAGAAAGCTTGCTCCGGACAGGGGAGAAGGGGTGCTAGAAAGTAAGTGCCCCGCAGAAAAAATATAAAAACTACTTGACAAATTCTGATTCCATGCTATAATACAAAAGCTGTCTGCAATCGTGGACGGAATTTGGGGGTATAGCTCAGCTGGGAGAGCGCTTGAATGGCATTCAAGAGGTCAGCGGTTCGATCCCGCTTATCTCCACCACCGAGTCCTGAAAACCAATGGTTTTCAGGACTTTTTCTTTGTCAAAATGGTGGTTTTACCTCAAAAATGCGTTTTTCCCAAACTCGAGCGATACACCCCATTTGCCCGCAACTTTTTTTCTTGAATTATTCTTGAATTACGATGATTTCACATAGTCCAATATGTTTCCGTGGACTCCCCGTCCATTTTTGTTCAGGGCCTCATCATAGAGTTGGATAGCCTCTTGCCGTTTCGGCTCTTGTACCCGCAGGTAATGGCGGGTCATATCGATATCTGCGTGACCAACCATACTCTGAATGGTTTCCATCGATACGCCAAGGGATTGCAACTGGGAAACATAGGTGTGCCGACAGCAGTGGGGTGATAGCCTGCGAACTCCCTCAACTGTCTCCAATGCTTTGTAATACTGATTACGGAAATAAGTGGGATTGCAAGGCTGCCCCGGCTTTTTCGGAGACTCCCAGACAAATTTATCCTCTGTCTGGCGCAGCAGTCTTGCATAGTGGCGCGCACTCTCCGGAATGGGTATGGTACGGTAGCTGTCATTGGACTTGGGAGTGCCGATGGATGCAGTGCCCTTCACCATCACCATCGCTTGCGCAATGTTGATTTCAGAACCATCTGCTTTTATGTGGTGCGGCTCCAATCCCAAAAGCTCCTGAGACCGCATTCCCGTACAAAGCAGCAAGCGAATGCTCCAACCAACCTTGTCATCTGGAAGATTGTTCCACAGAAGTCTCACCTCATCCATGGTGTAAGCGTCCTTATGCTTTGGGGGATCCTTGCGCATCTTGTCAGCATACGCAACCGGATTTTTGTTAATGAAATCGTTGGCGCACGCCTTGTTGAGGATCTGAAAAAGCATTCCCCGGCATTGACTCAGCGCGGAATTAGACCGGCCCTCTTTGCGAAGCTTCTTCAAAAACTCCTCCACATGCATGGCCTTGATATCCCGCAACTTCCACCTGCCAAAATAATCCTTGAGGATCCGCAGAGTGTACCGATAGCTCTCCTGGGTGGTGGGCTTGATATTATCCTTGTGATTTTCAAACCAGGTATCTGCCCACTCCTCAAAGCGCAGCTCTTCAGTCGCCAATGTGCCGTCGGCTATTTTCCTCTTGAGTTCATCTCTCTTTCGGATGACCTCATGCTGTTTTTTCGCCGAGAGTGTGCGTGTATCTCGTTTGCCGTCAGTTTTACGGCCGATCATAATTTGGCAGGTCCAAGTGCCGTTTTCTAACTGGCGAAGAGAGCCTTCACCATTTGCACGTCTTTTTGCCATTTTTACTCCTTTCTTAGCTGGCAAATACGGCGTTTCGTCACCGATATTATACCATATGGACACAATAGAATGATTAACATATAATGAATTATTTGCCACCAAGAGGATTCCCCAAGGGTCTCCCCTTGGTGGCTTTTCATGTCCGATATTGGCGGTATGTGCGATATTATTTATCATCTAATTCATCGGACATATCGGACATATCGACAGAGTTCTGCAGTAGAATATATTTCCCTTCTGCATTTCTGAGTTTGGTGTAATGCACCCCATACTGATTCTGTAATTCCTGTGCTCGAGCCTTTAGTTTCCTGGACAACGCATTGGGTTGTAGTACCAGACTGGAATCAATCTGCCTTAAAGCCTCCACTAATTCCACTGCCGTCCCTCGCCAAGTACCGTTGGAATGCACTAAATCCTCAACGGCGCACAAAACTGGATCCTCTGCGCTTTGTGGTGCACCATCTCCATATCCGATGAATTCCCAACACATATTCTCCTTGTTTTGCCGCAGATGCAATCTGGCATCTTCACAATCCCGTCCGGTGATATTAAGGAATGCTTCTCCGGAAAGTTTTTCGGGCCGTTCCAGAACCATTGCGCCATCCGCGCAACCCATTAATCCATTTGTGCCGGAGATCATTGCCATAATATCCGAGGATTCCTGTTTTCGGGTATGGTGAACCACCAGCAAAACCACCCCAAACCGTTGGGCCAGATTTTTCAGGATCGCCATCGTCGCGTAATCATCTGCATAGGCATTTCTTCTGGCGTGGACCTCACGTACTTTTGCTAAAGTGTCAACAATTACTAATCTGGTATTGGAGTGTTTGTTTAGAAATGAAGACACTTGTTCTTCAAATCCATTTTCTAATTCTCCCGCCTTTATGGAGAAGAAAATATTTCCCGTCACGCCCCCACACAACCGGTGCAATCGTCTCTGGATTCTTTGCTCGTTATCTTCCAAACATAAATACAACACATCACCTTGTTGCGTATTTCTATCCCACAACAGCAGTCCCAAACTTACATAATGGGCGAGTTGCAACACCAACCAAGATTTACCCGCCTTAGGAGCGCCCGCCAGAATATAGAGCCCCGGCGAAAGGATCCCTGATACCAACTCTTCAACTGGCGGAAATTCCTTCTGCATAACCTCAGCCGCTGTGAATGTTAGCAGAAAGGTGATGCGCTCTCCCAAGAGTCGGCTTACATGCAAGATAGCCTCTTCTTCTGTTAATTTATAGAAAGCCATCGCATAACGAATCGCATCGCCTTTTTCCTTACAATAGGGGCATGTCCAGTAATACTGGGGCTGTTCAAGCGGAACGGTAAGGATGTCGGCTACCTGCCCGCAAAACGGGCAGGTAGTTTTCAGGTTTTCAGGATTATCTTGATCAAGACGCAATCTGGCCGCCTGCAGATATTCTTTCAGACGGTGTTTGACCCGAAATTTCAGATCAAACAATTTCTCGTTTTCCATCCTGCATTCTCCTACGTTGCTGTTTGCTCATCAATCCATTTAAGGAACTTATCCTTTGGTGTAATCATGCGCTTCTTCTGGCTCTGCAAGAGCGGAAAACCCTCAGCATGCATCATCTCATATGCGCCGGCCCGGGAGATCCCCAGCAACTGCGCAATATCTTCTGCATTCAGGAATGCAGGGAGCTCATCATAATTCATATATCTTTTCTTCATAATCGTATTCTCCTATTAATGTAGTGTTTAGGTGCGTTATTCCGGTATTTGTTTCGCTCTAACAGCCTTTTATGAGTTGCAGAATATCCCAACATCATGGAGACATTCATCGTCCCTTAAAAGCCGTACAATCCCGGTTTTATCACCTTAGTGTTTTGAACGTTTTGACTTATATTTTGGACATGCGTCCAGCCACACTCTGAAGCTCTGCTTACAGTCGCGCTGACATCTGCGGCAGGTATCGTGATACCTGCGCTTTCCTGTTACGGGATCTATAAATAGTCCCCATTCTTCTTTTTCTTTTTTGGATAATCTTGCCACTTAGGACCCCTTCCTTCTTTGGCGGATCAACCGCCCTTATTTCTTTTCCCGGACAAATAAAAACAGCAAACCCGGGAATCGGTTTGCTGCAGACATAGTTGAGGCCTAGACGGCCTGTATTGGCATGGCAAATTGTTTTATAATAGTTGGCATGGAAGAAATCTCAAAATGAGTATGGCAAGGTCAGATAATCAAAATCATCTTGGGTTACACCGGGAGCGAATACTGGTGTATCATAGCAATCAAAACAATCACAACAATTGGGAGAACAAAAAAACCGCACTATTCCAACTGTAAGAAGGCATAGTACGGCTAATATGAGACTCGGATACTGTGTTCTGCTCGCGCAAAACTCGGATACTTTAGTACTACAGCCTTAGTGTCAAATGGTAGGCAAAGGGGCATAGGTTTCCCTATGTGAGACTTGGAGACTGTGTTTAGCCAACGCCAAACTAAGATACTGTAGTACTTGAAGTATACCAACAATTCCAAACAATGTCAATATGTTTTTCTGAACTTTTTTAAAATATTATCTGCATATTTATCGCAACTCTTATGTGTTTTTACCATTTTTGTACTTATAACTGCCATTTGTAAGTACAAACCGCCTTTGTGCTTACAAAATGCATGCGTCCCTACTATTGCAGGAAACTAAGAAATAATCTGCCTGGTGGGGTGGGCGCTGTCGGAATTGCAGGATTTCCCCTCATGCTGCATATTCCCGGGTCTTCTTGATCAGAAGCCCCGGGAGTATTGTGTGAGGAAATAGTAAAAATGTGTTCTTCAGCGCCCAGCCCCTCTTGCCGGTTTTTAGTGCATATGTAGGCACTCTTGCACTAAATTGTACATGTTCTTTTCTGCAAAAAGTCTTTATTTTGCAGTACTTTTTATGCAACAGAAAGATACCCAAAAACTGGTGTGAAGCAAACACGGTGTTTTTGGGTATCTTTTTTGGTGTGTTTTTGAGCACTTAATATGCCCCTTGCAATAGCACAGAAAGGCCACAAGTAGTATGAAAACATAATTTTGTGGTGCTTAAAGCAATGCACTCCCGGCAAAGAGTAATCCCGAGAAATTTTAACTTTTACCAGAACAACGACAACATCGTCTTGTAGCATTTCTTATGCTATTGCCTGCACTCTTACCTAAAATGCACTGACCTTTTGATATCAAAACACGTTGATACAAAAGGGGTTTATGCTCAAAAAGGTTGTTGAAACTTATGCTCGGGGAAAGTGCCCCGTTTTCAACAACCTTTTCGGCTTGCTTTCTCGTAATTTTTCAAACTTTTTAACAAAAGAATGTAGGCAAGGTTGGTGGCATTTTTTATGCTATTGCCTGCACTCCCACCTAAAACGCGACAACTCCTTCACCGCAAAAACCATTGTTGCGTAAGGTTTTTGTACTCTGAGATGTTGTCCGTTTTTATGCTCGAGAAAAACGCCTCATTTTGGACAACTTTTTAAGCCAAAATGGGTATGGAGACACCCGTAATAAAATGCATTGTCTGCCTGCTCAGGAGCTTCTTGCTTTCCTCAATGACCACCTTGCAATAGTACTCTCCCAACAGACCGATATGAGCCTGATTCTGAGGCGCGCACAGGATCGCCGCCAGCCAACGGTAGGCATCATCTTTAGTCATATGCCCACTCTCGTACAGCTGATTAAAATATTTGTGGGCTTCATGACGAAGCCTCCGCAGCTCGCCGTTGGCCATGGTCCCCATGGGGATCTTTGTACCGGGATGTACCCGCACATAGGAATCGCATACGGGATAATTCTTGCAAACATAGAGCATCGTGTCACGACTGTTGTTCTTATAAATCCCTTCCGCGCTTTTCAGAATAGAGTGACTGCCGCAATAAGGACAGCGTGGTGCACAGCTTTGCTTTCGTTTATTCTTCTTCACTTTTTGTTCCTCCGGAAATAAAGAATCCGGAAGACTGCAAAACCACAACCCGCAAGGAGAACGTCTTCTCAATGGGAGTTTGCAGCCGTGCAGCCTTCCGGCAATTTACAAATCCAAATCCACGCCATTATGGACCGCTATCACA
>JAZNSR010000172.1:0-4976 GCA_045591335.1 Faecousia sp. | reverse complement strand
ATCTTACTTTTTGAATAATTCGTCTAGCAAATATACTCAAGAATTTTCGTTGGCTGTTATTCGTTCTAAAACGCTTAAACAATCCATTTATTGTCAAGGTGTTTGTTCGTCTTTGCGTTATTCAATTTACAAGGTACAGATGGTGCCGCACTCCCGGCGCAAGCCGTTCATCGCACAGCTGGGTTATATTAACACAAGATATTTCCAATGTCAAGCATTATTTTTCATTTTTTTGAAAAATTTTTATCGACCGGAAATATTAGCAGAAACCTCCGCCAAAACATCCGCCGCATCCATGACGCTGTCCTCTCTGCCGGCCATATCCCCCAGGCTCACCATGCCGCAAAGTCTGCCATTTTCCGTCACCGGCAACCGGCGCACCTGCTGCTTCCCCATCAGATGGGCCGCCATACCCACATCCATATCCGGCTGGGCGCAGATCACCTGGCGGGTCATAATGTCCTTCACCTTGGTCTGCTCCGGCTTGCGGTTGGCAGCTATGCAGCGGGTCACCAGATCTCTGTCAGTCAAGATCCCCCGCAGCTTGCCGTCCCGGCTGCACACAGGCAGCGCGCCTATATTATAATGTGTAAAGGTACGCGCCGCTACATCTGCCGTTTCCTCCGGATCAATGGGGATCACCGAATCGGTCATAATTTCCCGCAATTTCATAGGCTCAACTCCTTTACAGAAATTGTTGCCGGAATAATATGAATTATACCTTAAATTCTAATTTATCGTTCATTCCGCGTAGGGGCCGATTGAGGCACATCGGCCCACCAATCACCACCGTGTACAAAGGGCCGATGTGGTCATCGGCCCCTACGCGCAACGAAATGACAGAACAATAAATTGGAATTTGCGCAAAAAGCCGCCCAATCCGGGCGGCTTTGAGAATTATTTTTGTCTGTAAGTGGAGAGGAAATCTGCCAGCTTGCCGGTGGCCTCCTCCAGCACATCCATCTGAGGCAGGTACACCAGGCGGAAATGATCCGGCTGCTTCCAGTTGAAGCCGCTGCCAGGAACGATCAATACCCGCTTTTCCCGGAGGAAATCCAGGGCAAACTGATTATCATCGTGAATATTGAACTTTTTGGTGTCGATCTTGGGGAAAATATAAAAAGCAGCCTTAGGCTTCACGGCACTGATGCCGGGAATATCGTTCAATGCTTTATAAATAAAATCTCTCTGCTCATACACACGGCCACCGGGCACAATATACTCATTGACGCTTTGATAGCCCCACAGAGCCGTCTGAATAACAGACTGTCCGGGCACATTGGAGCAAAGACGCATATTGGAGAGCATATTGATGCCTGCCATATAGTCCCTGGCAATATCCTTATTGCCGGAGAGGATCATCCAGCCCACCCGGAAACCACAGACCATGTGGGACTTACTCAGGCCGCTGAAGGTGACGCAGAACAGATCCGGTGCCAAAGAAGCGGTGGAAATATGCTCCTCGCCGTCCATAACCAGGCGGTCATAAATTTCATCTGAGAAGATGATCAGCTCATGACGGCGGGCAACCTCCACGATCTGCTCCAGCAGCTCCTTAGGATACAGGGCACCGGTGGGGTTATTGGGGTTGATGATCACGATAGCCTTGGTTTTGGGAGTGATCTTACTTTCAATATCCGCAATATCCGGATACCAATCCGAGGATTCATCGCAAATATAATGAACCGCAGTGCCGCCTGCCAGGTTGGTGCAGGCTGTCCACAGAGGATAATCCGGGCTGGGGATCAGCACCTCATCACCATGATTCAGCAAGGCATTCAGCGACAGCTGGATCAGCTCGCTGGCACCGTTACCGGTGTAGATATCCTTCATGGTCACATTGGGGATCTTTCTGATCTGGGCATACTGCATCACCGCCTTGCGGGCAGCGAAAATGCC
The DNA here is from genome assembly GCA_045591335.1 of Faecousia sp. Taxonomy (GTDB): domain Bacteria; phylum Bacillota; class Clostridia; order Oscillospirales; family Oscillospiraceae; genus Faecousia. Next base: position 3,077 of record JAZNSR010000172.1, on the reverse strand, counting down.
CCGGGAATCGGAATAGCCCTGACAGTCCACAATATTATGGCGGATATCCTGGATCACCTCCTCAGGCGCAGTAAAGCCAAAGGGCGCAGGATTGCCAATATTCAGCTTCAGGATCTTCATGCCCTGCTCTTCCATGCGGGCAGCTTCATCCACCACCGGCCCACGCACATCGTAAAGCACATGCTCCAGCTTATCAGACTTGCCAAAGGTTCTCATAGAATCATCTCCAAACCGGGATTTTCCCGCATTATATCACAGAATTCTCAAAAAGGGAAGAAAATATTATTTTTGCATTGTGAGACCATTTGACATTTTACAAATCCGTGCTATAATGGCAGCAATCGCAAAACAAATCGCTCTTCGGGGTGCCTGCTGCAGCAGGCTGAGATTGGACTTAGTCGTCCTGACCCGTGAACCTGATACGGTTAATACCGTCGTAGGAAAAGATGCATATAGAGATACCTTCTCGCATTGCAACTTTTTTACCGGTTTGCAATGCGAAAATTTTTTATAGGGCAGACTCCGTTTATTCCGGCTGCCCGATGCGCTCTACGGAAGGGGCGTACTATTAGGAGGTATTTTTATGCAAGCAAACACATCCAAAAAAGTCCACATTTTAGCAGAATGCGCCATTATGGTGGCCCTGGCCACGGTGCTGAGCTTCCTCAAGATTTGGGATTCTCCCTACGGCGGCTCCGTCACCGTGCTGTCCATGACCCCCATCATCCTGCTATCCCTGCGCCGGGGCGTCCGGGTAGGTCTCATTGGCGGCTTTGCCCATAGTGTGATCCAGCTTTTGCTGGGGCTGAGCACCGTTGCCTATGTACCCACCCCCGCAGGCATCGTGCTGTGCATCCTCACAGACTACATTCTCCCCTTCACCCTTTTGGGTCTTGGCGGCTGCTTCCGCACCCGGAACATCTGGCTTTCCGCGGCTCTGGGCGCGCTGCTGGTGACGGTGATCCGGTATGCCTGCCATATTATTTCCGGCGTGGTGATCTGGTATGAGCTGGATCTGGTATGGTATGCTGACGACCCCACCCATTTGGTCAACCGCTACGGGCAGTGGGCATTTTCCGCCATCTACAACGGCATTTACATGATCCCGGAGATCATCGCCACCACCCTCGGCTCTGCCCTGCTGGCCAAAGCCCTGGAGAAAGTAAAAAAGTAATATATAACATGAAAAAGGGTGCCGCCGTATGCAGCACCCTTTTCTTATCGTTTTTCTTCGGGGACGAAATTCAGATCAATGGATGTAATCTCCGTTTTCATGGGAGTATAGCGCACACCGGCAGCGTCCAGCATCCGTTTGGAGGCCAGGTTGCCCATGGTGTCGGCATATTTATCAGAAAGATAAATAACTTCCTCCACACCGCTCTGAATAATGGCCTTGGCGCACTCGTTGCAGGGGAACAGCGCCACATAGATCCGGCTGCCCCGCAGGTCACGGCCATTGGCATTTAAAATGGCATTCAGCTCCGCATGGACCACATAGGGATATTTGGTATCTGCGCCCTCCCGGTCCCAGGGGAATATATCGTCAGAACAACCCTTGGGCATGCCGTTATAGCCGGTGGAAATAATGATATTCTCCTTGGATACAATACATGCGCCCACCTGGGTGCTGGGATCCTTGCTGCGCTTTGCCGCCAAAAGGGCAATGCCCATAAAATATTCGTCCCAGCTGATATAATCTGTCCGTTTCATAATGACCTCTCAATCAAAAAAGTCTTTTAAGGTATCGAAGAATTTTTTGCTCTTGGGAGTGGATTTGTTATCCAGGGTATCGTCCAGCTTCCGCAGCAGCTCCTTTTGCTCCCGGGTCAGCTTAGTGGGGGTCTCCACCACCACGGTAAACCGGTGATTGCCTCTGCGCTTGGGATTGTTCACAAAGGGAATGCCTGCGCCGGTCAAGGTGAATTCCTTGCCCGTTTGAGTCCCCTCCGGCAGATCGAATTTAGTCTTACCATCCAGGGTGGGCACTTCGATTTGACCGCCCAGGGCCGCCTGGGTGAAGGAAATAGGCACCTCGCAGAGCACATCCGTGCCCTGGCGGGTGAAGATCGCATGACGCTTAATGGCAAATTCAATGACCACATCGCCATTGGGACCGCCGTTGGAGCCTACGCCGCCCTGATTCCGGGCTACGATACTCTGCCCGTGATCCACACCGGCGGGAACTTTGATCCGCAGGGTGTGGTTTTTGCGCACCTTGCCCTTACCCTTGCAGGCATTACAGGGATTTTTGATCACCGAACCTCTGCCGCTGCACTGGGGACAGGTGGTGGTGGACTGCATGGCCATACCCATAAAATTCTGAGTGACCCGTACCTGACCGGAGCCGCCACAACGGGAGCAGTTCTCCACCTTGCCGTCAGCGGAACCGGTGCCCTTACAGGATTCGCAGTTTTCGATCCGGCGGTAAGTAATCTCCTTTTCCCCGCCGAAGGCTGCCTCCTCAAAGGTCACCTCCAGGCGAACGCCCACATCCTCACCGCTGCGGGGGGCATTGCGCCGGCGGGTGCTGCTGCCTCCGCCAAAGACCTCGCTGAAAATATCACCGAAGCCGCCAAAACCGCCAAAACCGCCGAAACCGTCAAACCCGGCTCCACCGGCACCTGCGCCATAGTTGGGATCCACCCCCGCAAAGCCAAACTGGTCGTATCTTGCCCGCTTGTCATCGTCAGACAGCACCTCATAGGCCTCACCCAGCTCCTTGAACTTTTCCTCAGCCTCTTTATCACCGGGATTGCGGTCCGGGTGATATTTCATGGCACTTTTGCGGTAGGCCTTTTTTATTTCCTCGGCACTGGCGCCTTTTTCTACGCCCAGCACCTCATAATAATCGCGTTTATTCTCTGCCATAATTAATCCTTCCAAATTCTAATTTAGCGAGTAGGGGCGACCATTGGTCGCCCGCCCAATTATTTCATTAAATAATTGGGATTTTCAAATAAAATACGCCATTATCCCATAAATGGGATGTGATTTTGTTTACAAAATCACCGGGCGACCAATGGTCGCCCCTACGGGATGATTTCGCGAAATTAGAATTTATAGACTTTTAGGGGCGG
>JAZNSR010000171.1:0-5233 GCA_045591335.1 Faecousia sp. | reverse complement strand
TTCTTGATGTTTTTCAGGGATACAGTTGCCATAGCATTACGACTCTAAACACACCGAGGATTTCGCGTGTATTCTCGCATATCCGCCGGGTAAAACAGCGGAAGCATTACGACAGGTCTCCACACTGCCGCACCGTGAGTCAGACGGGGTTAATATTTCCTCCTTTTGTGACACAGAAAGCCTATTAAGTGGAGTAGAACTCCCTATGCCCGGATGGTATAATAATACCATATACTGCAAATTTGAGCAATGGTGATTATTTACAGTTTTTATGCCATATTTTTGGCGATTTTACCGAATATTGTATACGCCCTCCCCGGGAATTTCCAGAGCGCAGCTATAATAGGCAGTCATGGCATCCATCAAATACAGCGCATCCTGCACACCGGCGGTCTCATAGCAGGAGTGCATAGCCAGCTGCGCCAGGCCAATATCCACCGTAGGCACAGACACATGGGCAATGGACACCACGCCCAGAGTAGAGCCGCCGGGCATATCCGCCCGGTTGCAGTAAGACTGCACAGGCACCTTTGCCATCCGGCACACCTGCCGCATCAGTGCAGCGCTGACCCCGTCGGTGGCATAGCGCATCTGCCCGTTGAACTTCACCACAATGCCCCCGTTGATCACCGGCGCTGCTACATTATCAGACAGCTCCGGATGGTTGGGATGCACCGCATGAGCATTGTCCGCGCTGACCATCATGGATTGAGCAAGCATCTGCTCCAGCTCCCAGCCCATGCTCTGGCAAATGCGGGCAAGGATACCCTCCAGCATAGAAGATCCTGCGCCCTGCAAGGAAGCAGAGCCCACTTCTTCATTGTCAAACACGCACAAAACAGGAACAGCCGCACTGTCCTCGCTTTCCAAAAAGCCCTTGGTGCAGCACCAGGCGCACTCCAGATCATCCAGAGCCTGGGACGAAATAAACTCCTCCTCCAAGCCCCAAACAGTTGCCTTTTGCCGCACATACAAATACAGATCCCGGCCCAGGATCTCGCCGCCGGCTTCCTGCTCCAAAAGCGCCTGCAGCTGCCCCACCGTGTTCTCGCCGCCAGCCAAAGGCAGCATATCCACCGCGGGATTCCATTTATAGCCATCGTTGGCGCTGCGGTTCATGTGAATAGCCACATTGGGGATCAAAAGCAAGTCCCGGTCAATATCCACCAGACGGCTCTCAATGCCCATATCCCCCTGGACCATTACCCGGCCAGCCACAGACAAGGGCCGGTCCAGCCAGGTGCCCATGAGCATACCGCCGTAGCCCTCCACACTAAGCCGGTTGTACTTTCCTTTCAGCTCGCCATTTTCCTTAAGCTTAAATGCCGGACGGTCAGCATGGCTGGCAGAGAGCATAAATCCGGTGGGCTTGCCCTGGGGAACGCGGAAAGCAATCACAGAGCTGCCGCCCCGGGTCACATAGTACTTTCCGCCGGGAAACAAATCCCAGTATCCATTTTCTGCAAGAGGGGTGTAACCGGCAGTTTCCAACTCCCAGATCAAGCCCGAAACCGCATGATAAACGCTGTGTGCGCTATCCAAAAAACTGATCAATTCCCGAATTCGTGAATCCATAACAACACCTCCGTTTATTATTTGTATTGTACATGAAATGTATTTTCCCGTCAACTGAGGTTTTTATTTTTGTTAACAAGTCGAATGCAGTCGAAAAGTTTGATTTTTTATATATTTATGCACATTTTACCCGTTATTTGTCGAACGATTGTTTTGATTTTTTATTGCAAATCCACCCACATTATGCTAAATTATATTTGTCGCAAATACCACACGGGGAGTATGTTTAATCTTCACAAGTCAGGAGAGGAAGTAATGGATAATCAAACCAGCGTTATCATCGCAGACAATTCAGAGGATTTTTGCGCAAGTCTTGCCACTGCGCTGCAAAGAGCAAAAGGTTTCCAGATTTTGGGCACTGCCAACGACGGGGAGCAGGCTGTGCGCATAGTCAACGAAGCCAAGCCCCAGATCCTGGTACTGGATCTGATGCTCGCCAAAAAGGACGGCATCGCAGTACTTAAGGCCATTGACCGCATGGAAAATAAGCCTATGGTACTGGCCACCTCCGGCTTTATCACAGACTATGTGGCATCTGCCGCTGCCAATTTAGGCGTGCGCTAACTGATGCTCAAGCCCTGTGATATGGAAGCCGTAGTGGAGCGCATGAGTGAGCTGCGGGGAGCTCCTGCGGTGCGCCCCCTGCACGGCAGCCACAGCAATCAGCCAAATATCGAAACCATGGTCACCAACATCATCCACGAAATCGGCGTACCCGCCCACATCAAAGGTTATCAGTACCTGCGGGAAGCCATTATGATGGGCGTGGAGGATATGGATGTGATCAATGCCATCACTAAAGTGCTGTATCCCCAGGTAGCCAAAACCTTCCAGACCACCCCCTCCCGGGTGGAGCGGGCTATCCGGCATGCCATTGAGGTGGCATGGGACCGGGGTGATCTGGACACTTTGCAGCGGTTCTTTGGCTACACAGTCAGCAACACAAAGGGAAAGCCCACCAACAGCGAGTTTATCGCCCTGATCGCGGACAAGCTGCAGCTGCAGCTAAAATCCTCTGCTGTTGCGAATTTCTAAAAGCAAAAGCATCCAACCTTTGCAGCAGCCAGAGGTTGGATGTTTTTTAGGCTTCTCTGAATTGTCCGCGCCAAAAATGCATTCTTTTTGCAGAATAAAATCCTTGACAGACCGGCCTTAGAATGCTATAATGACCCAAGCGACGGTGCTCAGGCACCTGTGACTTTATGGGCCCTTAGCTCAGTTGGTTAGAGCCTCCGGCTCATAACCGGATAGTCCCGGGTTCGAATCCCTGAGGGCCCACCACTCAAACAAAGGCTTCCGCCTTTTATATATAGGGGTATAGCTCAATTGGTAGAGCGGCGGTCTCCAAAACCGTAGGCTCAGGGTTCAAGTCCTTGTGCCCCTGCCATTTTTCCACAAAAAACCGCCTTGAAAAAGGCGGTTTTTTGTCGGTTTTGCACGAATTTTCTGCATTAAATCGACAAAAACGAAATGATGTGGTACTATTAGTATTAAGCAATCCCTCTCAATTTGTAATAAACATTGTAATAAACATTGTAATAAATTTTGAGATTAAATTGCCTTATATACTATTTTGAAAGGAGCCACATCAATGGCCGAAAACAAACAGCGTCGGGAATATGGCAGCGGTTCCATTTCACAGCGAGCGGATGGAACATGGACTGCGCGAATGATCATAGGCCTTAATGAAAAAGGAAATCCTCGTATCAAAGCTCTTTATGGAAAGACAGAAAAAGATGTTAAAAAAAAGCTAAAGGATTTTCAGAAAGAATTTTATAAAAATGACCAAGCAGTAATACAGCGCAGTACCGTTGAAAGCTTTTTGAGAACATGGCTATATGAAAACAAACAAAACACCCTAAAACCCAAAAGCTTTGACCGACTTGAACAAACTGTGCTATATCAAGTTATTCCGCAGGTCGGTCATATACAGTTAGCAGCATTCCAATCCAGTGATGTACAGTCTATGCTTAACACTCTTAAAAAGAAAGGGCTCTCCTATTCAACGGTAAAAAAAGCTTATGATGCTGTCAACGAGTGTTTCCGTACAGGTGTTATTCAGAAAACTGTTCTTTTTAATCCTGCACTTGGTGTATCGGTTCCAGCAAAGAAAACATTTGGCAAGACCGAGATACGCTATTACAATAATGAAGAAGTAGATAAACTGTGTATGGCAGCTCTGTCTTCATACGGTAACGGCAAACGTATATATCGACTTGGCGATGCTATAATCGTGGATCTCAATACTGGTCTTCGTCTTGCGGAACTCCTTGCGCTTAAATGGACTGAGGTTGATTTTGAGCGTCGAAGGATAATTGTCAATGCAACTCGTGTGATCGTGAAAGATAGATCTGACGATGCAGAGAATAAGTACACCGTCGTCGAACAAGACTCTGCAAAGTCTTCTACCAGTATTCGTGAAATCGATATGAACGATTCCTGTTATGACGCACTGATGCGGTTAAAAGAGATTACCGGGTCATATGACTATGTTTTGTCCACTAAGGATGGCAATCCGATTTTTCCGAGGTATTTAGACAGAATGCTGCGGAAGATTGCCGTATCAGCCGGGCTTCCAGAAGACAAAATTTACGGTTTACATGCCCTTAGACACACATTTGCGAGTCGTCTGTTTGCTGCAGGAGAAGACGTCAAGACAGTAAGCGAATTGCTTGGCCATTCTGAAATTACAATTACCTACAACACCTATATTCACCTCATCAACGAGCAGAAGCGTAAAGCTGTTCATAGCATTCAAACAAAAAGCTAATGCACTAATTGAGAGTGCACGCAAAATCCCTTTTAATTTCAGGTTGACACTTAGGGAACACCGAAAGCCTTTATTCAAAGACTTTCGGTGCTTTTTATTTGTATGAAACTGATTCTGTTATACTATTTCTATTTAGGAGGATATATGCAAAACTATCAACTTCAAATCAAACAGATTGTGAATTACCCTCGTTGCCGTATTTACCGGCAATTCATCCAATCTTTAATTAAGGACCGGAGGCTTCGCACAAGCGGAGGCTCCGGTCTTTTTTATTACACTGTTTTATGCAGCTATGCAAATTTCCGTACTTCCTATCGGCATTTAGCAGGCATCCGACATGCCGTTTATCCAGGAGAATGGATGTGCTCCGTCAAAGAGCTGGCATCTCTTTTCCGCACAAAGAGCCAGAAGACTGCTGTGGATATTTTGCAGGATCTGCAGAATAAGCATCTAATCAAATATGTCCTGCTGCAGAACGGTAAGACTGTCAAGTACTCCATTGTGAACTGGAAGAAAACCAATACTGTTTTAGATTATAATTGCCCGTGCCAAAAGGATTCCGGATTTTTCTTTTTGCCGGTTACAACAGCCAGTAAACTTGTCAGTAGCGGCAAATGCTCTCAAATGGATATCGTTTTGGATTTGTGGATTTCTGCCATCTACAACGATCCCTATGTACAAGGCTCTGATATTGGACCTGTCGTATACCTGCGAAATGGTTCCGGTTCGCCGCTGTTGAACTATTCCGAGCTTTCTGACCGCTGGGGCATATCCAGAGCTACCGTGTGCCGCTTGCTTCGCTATCTGGAAGAATATGACTATGTAAAAATCATCAATTTTTCCGGTAATACAGGAAGCGTAATATACTTACAAAACTATTTATCTACA
>JAZNSR010000170.1:0-3059 GCA_045591335.1 Faecousia sp. | reverse complement strand
GCCCTCCTTTTATTATGCTTTTTCGATTGCCTGGGCAATATCCGCGATCAGGTCCTCTGTATTCTCCAGGCCGCAGCTCAGGCGAATCAGATCTGCACCTACGCCAGCCGCCTCCAGCTGCTCGTCGGTCATCTGCCGATGGGTGGCAGAAGCCGGATGCAGGCAGCAGGTGCGGGAATCTGCCACATGGGTCTCAATAGAGCCCAGCCGCAAATGCTTCATGAAGCTTTCCGCAGCCTTTCTTCCGCCCTTGAGGCCAAAGGCAATCACACCGCAGGAGCCGTTCGGCATATACTTTTGAGCCAGGTCGTAATACTTGTCGGACTTCAAGCCGCAGTACTTGGCCCATGCCACCTTTTCATTGGCCTGCAAAAATTCTGCAATGGCCTGACCGTTGGCGCAATGCTGCTTCATACGGAAAGGCAAGCTCTCCAGGCCCAAATTCAGATAAAATGCGCTCTGAGGAGACTGGATAGAGCCCAAATCCCGCATAAGCTGGGCGGTTGCCTTGGTGATAAATGCGCCCTCCAAGCCGAAACGCTCGGTGTAGGTGACGCCATGGTAGCTATCGTCAGGGGTGCACAGACCCGCAAATTTCTCCGGATATTTGGTCCAGTCGAACTTGCCGCTGTCCACAATGCAGCCGCCTACGGCAACACCGTGACCATCCATATACTTGGTGGTGGAGTGGGTCACGATATCCGCGCCCCATTCCATGGGACGGCAGTTAACGGGAGTGGCAAAGGTGTTATCGATGATCAGCGGCACGCCATTGGCATGGGCCACCTTGGCAAATTTCTCAATATCCAGCACGGTCAGAGCGGGGTTGGCAATGGTCTCGCCAAACAGCGCCTTGGTGTTGGGCCGGAATGCAGCCTGCAGCTCTTCTTCAGAGCAATCGGGGTTCACAAAGGTCACCTCAATGCCCATGCGCTTCATGGTCACACCCAGCAGGTTAAAGCTGCCGCCATAAATGGCAGAGCTGGAAACGATATGGTCCCCGCAGGAAGCGATGTTAAACAGCGCATAGAAATTGGCTGCCTGGCCGGAGCCGGTAAGCATGGCGGCAGTGCCGCCCTCCAGGGCCGCAATCTTGGCTGCCACCATATCGCAGGTGGGGTTTTGCAGCCGGGAATAGAAATAACCGGAGGCTTCCAGGTCAAAAAGCTTGCCCATATCCTCGGATGTGGCATATTTAAAGGTGGTACTTTGCACAATGGGCATCTGGCGGGGCTCGCCGCTGGCAGGGCTATAGCCAGCCTGGATGCACAAGGTTTCCGTACGCAATTTCTGGTCCATAAAAACACCTCATTTGAAAAGAATATCTGTATTGTAATTCAGCTGCGGATTTTTGTCAATTGGAGAGAACAGGAATCGGTAAATTCTAATTTAGTAAGTAGGGGCGATCATTGGTCGCCCGGCCAATTATTTCATTAAATAACTTGGATTTTCAAAGAAATTATACCATTATCCAATAAATGGGATATGGTTTTGTTTACAAAATCACCGGGCGACCAATGGTCGCCCCTACGGGATGATTTCGCTAAATTAGAATTTATTTCTCCGTGATCAGCTCAGACAGCGATTTGCGTTTTTTCTGCCGTAGCTTGTCCTCTGCGGAATAGCCCAAAGTGATCACCAGGCGCACCGGATGCTTCAGATCGCAGATCTGGCGGATCTTCTGATCATCCAGCCAACCTAAAATGCAAGTTCCCAGACCTTGGGCGGTGGCTTCGGCGGTCAGATAAGCAGTGACGATACCGATATCAATGGAGCGGTAATCATTGCCCTTGACCTTTGCGCCCAGAGCCGCGGTTTTATTATAGGACATCTCCGAGATCACCAACAAAACAGGAGCCTGGGAAGAAAACTTATTCATACCCATACCCTGAGTGGCAGCGGCAACGGCTTTGGCAGTTTCTCCGGTGCAGACGGTGATCTGATAGGGCTGGGCGTTGCAAGCGGACGGTGCCAGCTGCGCTGCCCGCAAAACGGCATCCAGCTTTTCTTTTTCCACCGGTCTGTCGCAATAGCTGCGGCACGACTGGCGGTTTTCAGCAATTTCCAAAAAATCCATAGTGCATCCTCCTTTTTTATTAGCATACTAAATTGCGCCCTTGTTGTCAAATTAAAAACACAGTTCTGTAGGGTATATGGCAGTGCATAGGATGTCCTATACATTGTTTATGAGGTGGTACTATGGAATTATCAACCAACATGATCACATTGCGGGGCAGCATGCAGGAGTTGCCGGCATTTTCCCACGAAAACCACGGAAAGCAGTTTTTCCGTTTTCTGCTGGAAGTGCCCAGACTTTCCGGGGCTGTTGACATTCTGCCGGTGATCGCAGAGACAAGCGTTTTGGAGCAGCTTGACCTTTCCGGAGGCGAAATGATCACCGTTTGCGGGCAAGTGCGCTCCTATAACCACCGCAGCGACGGCACCCGGCATTTGGTGATCTATGTATTTGCGCAGCAATTGATTTGCGAAGACGGTGAGCCTGTGAATGAGGTCACTTTGGAAGGTCCTCTATGCCGGGAGCCCATCTACCGCACCACCCCATTGGGCAGACAGATCTGCGATGCCATGCTGGCAGTACCCCGGGGCTTCCGGCGGGCAGATTACATACCCTGCATTTTATGGGGCAGAACCGCCCAGGATGTGGCCCAATGCCATACCCGTGACCGTATTTGCATCCAGGGCAGGCTGCAAAGCCGGGTTTATACCAAACTGACGGAAGCTGGCGCCACAGAGCGCACCGCCTATGAAGTCTCCGCCTTGACCGCGGAGATCCTGTGCGAAAACGAATAAATGCCACGCCGGGGGCTAGGGTATAGCCCCCTAAAGCCACGGAGGAGAATTAAAAACTTCCTGCCGACAGACCATACTATTCCGGCAAGCTGAAAATGGTGATAAACTCTAATTTATCGTACACATACAAACCATCCGTAGGGAACGGATTTATCCGTTCCAAAAGGTAAAATATAAGCAATTGTGCGTGTTTTAGGATTTAGGAATGCATGAATGCATTCCCTACGGCGTGTAGTGTAACACAGCGA
>JAZNSR010000169.1:0-3286 GCA_045591335.1 Faecousia sp. | reverse complement strand
CTGATAGCTCACAGAAGCCGTGGAACGCAGACCCACCGCCGCGCCAATTTCCCGCACAGAGGGGGCATAACCGTTCTCCTGCACAAATTGATTCACAAACTCCAGGATCAATTCCGCTTTATTGCTTGTTCTGGCCATAAGGCAACCTCCGTTTGCAAATTCTAATTTATAGAAATAGCAGTTGTAGGGACCGGCCTCCCGGACGGTCCGCAAAAGCCTTCCCCTTTGGGGAAGGTGGCACGGCGAAGCCGTGACGGATGAGGCATTTGACCTCGATAGGCAAAAATCTTTAAAATATATACATTTATTAACAAAATTGGGATATCGAACCCCAATTTTGTTTCGGACCGTCGAGTCGCCGGTCCCTACAACGGCTTTTCGATAAATGAAAATTTGTATTCAGTTTATCATGGCGGGGCGAAAAAATCTGGTGAATGAGGGTGGGGAAAATATATTTTCCATTATTGCGTGGCTGAAGTTTTCATGGTATAATAATTAAAATATTGACTATTTTAGGTGATTGCATGAAAACACTGCTGCATATCTGCTGCGCCCCCTGCGCCAACCAATGCATCGAGGTGCTGCGGGCAGACCATTTGGAAACTGTGGGCTTTTGGTATAACCCCAATATCCACCCCTTCACGGAATACCGTGCCCGGAGGAACTGCCTGCGGGATTATGCCCAAGCCATCGACCTGAAGCTTATTGAGCAAAATGATTATGCCCTGCGTCCCTTTGTGCGGACGGTGGCAGAGGATATTGCCAACCGCTGCGGCAAATGCTATGAAATGCGCTTGTTCGAGACCGCAAGGCAGGCCAAGGAGCTGGGCTTTGACAGCTTCACCTCCAGCCTGTTCATCAGCCCCTATCAAAATCACGAGCTGATGCGGGAGGTGGCTCAGCGGGCAGCAGCGGAATACGGCGTGGAATTTCTATACCGGGATTTCCGTCCCTATTTCAAGGCCGGGCAGGAAAAGGCCCGGGAGCTGAGCTTTTATATGCAGAAATACTGCGGCTGCATCTTCTCGGAAGAGGAAAGATATTTGAAGAAAAGCAAAATTATTCTATAAACCGGAGGATCTATGAGCAAATTTGAATTTGCAGTGCCCTGCTTGTTTGGCCTGGAAGGCATTGCCGGAGACGAACTGAAACGGCTGGATATGGAAAATGTCCGGGTGGAAAATGGACGGGTGCTGTTTTCCGGCGACGAAACCGCCCTGGCAAAGGCCAATATCTGCCTGCGCACCGGTGAACGGGTGCTGATGGTGCTGGCGCAATTTGAAGCCAAGACCTTTGAGCAGCTCTTCCAGGGAGTTTACCATGCCAATTTGGAGGATTATATTCCCAGGGACGGCGCATTTCCCGTAAAAGGCCACTGTCTGAACAGTGCTTTGATGAGTGTGCCGGATTGCCAGGCCATTGTGAAAAAAGCTGCCTCCAGGCGGTTAGGAGAAAAATACGGCATCAGCTGGCTGCCGGAGACCGGCGCGAAATACCAGCTGCAGTTTTCCATTATGCAGGATAAGGTAGTTTTGTATTTGGACACCACCGGAAACGGCCTGCACAAACGGGGTTACCGGGCAGTGGGCAATGAAGCCCCTCTGCGGGAGACCTTGGCAGCTGCCATGGTGATTCTGAGCCGATACCGGGGCAGAGAGTTCTTTTGGGACCCCTTCTGCGGCAGCGGCACCATCCCCATTGAAGCGGCATTGATCGCCAAAAACCGTGCTCCCGGCCTAAGCCGCCATTTTGCCGCGGAAACCTTTGCCTGGATGGACAAGGGCATTTGGGAGCAGGTGAAATTGGAGGCAAAGTCCAAAGAATTTTCCGGAGATTATCATATTTTGGGCTCAGATAACGACCCCAAATGCGTGTCCCTTTCCATTGCCAATGCCCGCAAGGCGGGGGTTTCAGACTGCGTGAAGTTCACCGACGGTGATGCCACCAAAATGAGCCTGCCTGCTCAAAGCGGCATTTTGGTGTGCAATCCGCCCTACGGTCAGCGAATGATGGAGCAGCAGTCCGCCCAGCGGTTATATGCCGCCATGGGCAGACATTGGAAATTTGCCAACGACTGGAAGAAATTTATAATCACCTCTGAGCCGGAATTTGAGCATTATTTCGGCAAGCGGGCAGACAAAAAACGCAAGCTGTATAACGGCATGATCAAATGCGATTATTATATGTATACAGACAGCAGCCGAAAGGTGAGCAAAAAATGAAACATTTATTTATCATCAATCCCGCGGCAGGCAGCCGGGACCGGACCAAAGAATATGAGCAGACCATCCATCGCGTCTGCAAGCCGCAAAACCTGGACTACGAGATCCGGGTATCCTCTGCCCCCGGCAACTGCACGGAGCTTGCCCGCCAGGCAGCCCAAACCGGCCAGGAGTACCGGATCTATGCCTGCGGCGGTGATGGCACGCTCAATGAGGTGGTGGCCGGTGCGGCGGGGTATGACAATGTGGCGGTCACCGTGTTTTCCGGCGGCAGCGGCAATGATTTTGTGAAGATTTTCAGCGAAACAGAGCCCTTTTTCCGTTTGGAGCGGCTGCTGGATTGCCAGCACACTCTGTTTGATCTGATCCGCTGCAACGGAGATCTGGGCCTGAATATCTGCTCTGTGGGTCTGGATGCCCGGATCGGCACAGATGTGTCCCAATACAAGCGAATCCCGCTGCTGCAGGGCTTTCGGGCTTATGCGGCGTCCACGGTGGTCAATGTGATCAAGGGCATTGCAGAGCCTTATAAAATCGAAATCAACGGGGAAACCATCCGCGGAGAAAAGACCCTGGTTTGCGCCTGCAACGGGCGGTATTACGGCGGTGGCTTCAATCCTGTGCCGGAAGCCGATCCCTGCGACGGACTGCTGGATGTACTGGTGGTGGATAAGGTATCCCGGCTGAAGGTGGCGCAGGTCATCGGCAAGTATAAATCCGGAAAATACAAGGAGCTTCCGGATATTATCCGGCATTTCCGCACAGACCGGCTGAAGATCACCACCCAAAAGGAGGTCCCCATTAATTTGGATGGGGAGCTGCGTATGGGCAAGGAAATTGAACTCGCCGTTGCCCAGGAAAAACTGCGGTTTTTCTATCCCAAGGGCTTGACCTTTGCTGCTCCGGAATTGGCAGCAGTGAAATAAATTCTAATTTATCGCTATGTTACACTACACGCCGTAGGGAATGCATTCATGCATTCCTAAATCCTAAAACACGCACATTTGCTTATATTTTACCTTTTGGAACGGATAAATCCGTTCCCTACGGATGGTTTGTATGTG
>JAZNSR010000168.1:0-5100 GCA_045591335.1 Faecousia sp. | reverse complement strand
ATCTCCTGGGCACGGTCACCGCGGAAGTTGAACAGAATCACAGAATCGCCGTTGGCGATCTTTGCCACGGGCGCACCGTCCCTTGCCACCACGAAGGCGGGCAGGTCCTGGTCGATGCAGCCGGTCTCGGCACGGTAGGTCTCAATGGCCTCCTTAGCAGTGGCAAACTGGCGGCCCAGGCCCTGTACATGGGTCTGCCAGCCCTTTTCCACCATGCCCCAGTTGGCTTCATAGCGGTCCATGGTCACTTGCATACGGCCGCCGCCGGAAGCAATGGCATAATCGCAGCCATCGGTGTTCAGCTCCGCCAGCACATTCTCCAGCTGCTCCACATACTCCAAAGCGGAGGTGGCAGGCACATCACGGCCATCCAAAAGAATGTGGCAGTAAGCCTTCTTCACGCCCTCGGCCTTGGCTTTTTTCAAAAGGGCGATCAGATGGGCGATATTGGAATGAACATTACCGTCAGACAAAAGGCCCATAAAATGCATGGCCTTGCCCTGGGCATTGGCAACCAGCTCCTTCCAGGTTTCAGAAGCGAACAGCAGGCCGTTTTCGATGGACTCGCCCACCAGCTTTGCGCCCTGGGAATACACCTGGCCGCAGCCCAATGCGTTGTGACCCACCTCAGAGTTGCCCATGTCTTCATCAGAAGGCAGACCAACGGCAGTACCGTGGGCCTTCAGGTAAGTATTGGGGCAGGAAGCCAGCAGATGATCCAGCACGGGGGTCTTGGCAACTGCCACAGCATCGCCGCTGCCGCCGTCACCCTTGCCAACGCCGTCCATGATCACCAGTACGATCGGTTTTTCCATAATCGGATTCCTCCAAAAGTAAAATATATGTTGCAAGGCCGGTAAATTTTACCGGCATTCCAAAGTGCATTTTCTCAGCCGTACTATTTTACATCATTTTGGGCAATTTTACAACATATTTTTTTATTATCTCAATTCATTGTGCCCCGGGCACGGGTAAACAGCTCCCCAATGCGGCTGCGCAGGGCGTTGGCCTCGGGGGTTTGGGCAGTGCCCATTTGCTCGATCCACTGCACCGATGCCATTTGGGCAGCCTTCAGCGTTTGCAGATCCATGCTCAGATTCGCCACCCGGAAGGTGGGCAGGCCGGACTGCCGGGAGCCGAAGAAGTCGCCGGGGCCCCGGAGCTTCAGATCCTCCTCCGCAATTTGAAAACCGTCAGTGGTCTTGCACATGGCCTTCAACCGCTGCAGGGTCTCCCGATGCTTGTTGTGGGAGGTCATAATGCAATAGCTTTTTGCCTGCCCTCTGCCCACTCTGCCCCGAAGCTGGTGCAGCTGGGAAAGGCCAAACCGGTCCGCATCCTCAATGATCATCAAGGTGGCATTGGGCACATCCACGCCCACCTCGATCACGGTGGTGGCCACCATCACATCCGCCTCCCCCCGGGCAAAGGCTGCCATAGCGGCTTCCTTTTCTGCCGGGCGCATCTGTCCGTGCAGCAGGGCGATCCGCAGATCCTTAAACACAGTCTTTTGCAGGGTATCTGCCCACACCGTGGCGGATTTCATGTCTAACTCCTGGTTTTCCTCCACCGCCGGGCATACGATAAAGCACTGATGCCCCTCCTGCACATGCTTGCGGATAAAGGCATTGATCCGGGGGCGGTAGCTTTCGTCCACCAGGAAGGTGTCCACCGGCTGCCTGCCCGGAGGCAATTCGTTGATAATGGAAACCTCCAGATCCCCATACATCAAAAGCGCCAGGGTCCGGGGAATGGGGGTTGCGGACATGACCAACAGATGGGGGTCTTCTCCTTTTGCGGAAAGCTTGGACCGCTGGCCCACACCAAACCGGTGCTGCTCATCGGCAATCACAAGCCCTAAATTAGCAAACACGGTGCTGTCGCTGACCAGGGCATGGGTGCCGATCACAAAGTCTACCTCCCCTGCCTCAATGGCTGCCCGCTGGTCCTTTTTCTGCTTGGGGGTCAGCGAGCCGGTGAGCAGGCTCAGCCGAACGCCCATGGGTGCAAGCAGCCGGGACAAAGAGGCAAAATGCTGCTCTGCCAAAATCTCCGTGGGCGCCATCAACGCCGCCTGCTTGCCATTCTGCACTGCCAGGAAGCCTGCGGCTGCAGCGATCATAGTCTTGCCGCTGCCCACATCGCCCTGGACCAGACGGTTCATAGTCTTGCCGCTGCCCAGGTCCTTCACCACATCGTCAATGGCCCGTTGCTGAGCCCCGGTCAGGGTAAAGGGCAAGGCGGAAAAAAACCGGGAAAGGTCCAAATTCTCATAAACGGCAGTTTGCTTGCCCTCCCGGGCAGCCCGCATCAACGCCAGGCCTGCAGAGAACACGAAAAATTCTTCAAACACAAGCCGCTTTTTCGCCATCTCCGCCTCCTGCATGTTGGCAGGCTCGTGGATGGCGTAGTATGCCCGTTCCGCAGGCAGGATGCCGTACTGCTCCCGGACCTGCCGGGGCAAAATCTCTGCCGGAGGGTCGCAGACTGCCAAAGCCTGCCGCACAGCCTTCAGCATGGCTGCATTGGAAAGCCCCGCCGTCAGCGGATATATGGGCAGTACCCGGCGGGTGACCACCGGAGGCGCATCCAGCGCTTCAAACACCGGGGAGGTCATGCCATAGCCCAAATAATCCCCGGAAATGCTGCCGTAAAAAATATACTCTTTGCCGTATTGCAGCTGATCGGTGGTGAATTTCTGATTGAAAAAGGTCAGATTCAGCCGCCCGGTGTAATCCGCCACCTGGACCTTGGTAATATCCAGACCCTTGCGGATGTGGTTGGTCCTGGGGGTGTTCATGACCATGGCCCGGAAGCATGCGGGAGTATCCGCCTCCAGCTTATCGATGGTGATCAGCCGGGTGCGGTCCTCATAGCCCCGGGGGAAATGGCAGATCAAATCTCCCAATGTATAAATATTCAATGCGGCAAACTGCTTTGCCTTTGTGGGGCCCACACCCTTGAGCATGGTCACCGGATCTGTTAACCTGGCCATGGCTTTCACCACCTTTTCGAATTCTAATTTAGCGAGTAGGGGCGACCATTGGTCGCCCGCCCAATTATTTCATTAAATAATTAGGATTTTCAAAGAAAAATACCATTATCCCATAAATGGGATGTGATTTTATTTGCAAAATCACCGGGCGACCAATGGTCGCCCCTACGGGATGATTTCGACAAATCAGAATTTACTGAATAATATCGTTAAACAACTGCAAAGTATCTTCAAATCTGTCCGGGGTGTCCGGGCAGCCGAACACGCCGATAATATAGGTCTTGCCCTCGTAGGCAAAGCTGGAGAGCAAGCAGCTGCCCGCAGAGGGTGTCTGCCCGGTCTTTAAGCCTGTGGCATAGGGGCAGTAATACTGGGACGCCGGATCAATAAGCTCATTGGTGTTCTTCCACTTCACCGTATCCTCATCCAACTCCTCGGTCTTGGAATAATAATTCTGGTCAGAATTATCCACCGGCTGCCCCCGCTCAATAAAGGTGACGGTCTCATTGCTGATAATAGCATTTTTCATAATGGTGGCATCGGACACGGAAAGCTTGCCCAGCACCGCCAGATCCCGGAAGGTCATGTAGTGGTTATCCCGGTGAATGCCGTCGGGGTTGGCGAAATTCGCTCCGGTCATACCCACTTTTCCGGCCTGCTTGTTCATCTCCTGCATAAAAGCATTGACGCAATCGTCCACACCGCTTTTGCCGGAGATCTTTTTGCCTGCGTTATAGGCCAGCACATAAGCCGCATCGTTGCCGCTGGGCAGCAGCATAGCCTCCACCAATTGGGACACTGTCAGCACATCGCCCTTGCGCAGCTCCGCCACAGACGAACCCGCCCGGACCTTATCCAGCTCATTTCCCACCTTCAGCTGCTGCTCCGGCTGCAAATACTGCAGCGCCACATAGCAGGTGAACAGCTTGGTAATGCTGGCGGGATAGATCTTGTCGTTCTGACTGCCGGAGATCACCAGGAATTTATCCGCCTGCACATCGTATACAAAATATTGCTTCGCCAAAATGTCCCGGTTTTCCGGGAAGGTCATCCAGGTGGGCGCAGGCTCAGTGGTGGTTTCTATGGGATCGGTAGAGGAAGGCTGGGTCTGCTCCGGATCCGGGCTCATGACCGGGTCGCTGCCGCCTACCAATGCACCAAACATACACGCCGCCGTGATCAGAAGCGCCAACAATATCACAATCTCTGCAATCACTATTTTATTCATAGGGATCCCCCATTTCCAAT
This sequence comes from Faecousia sp., assembly GCA_045591335.1. Classification (GTDB taxonomy): domain Bacteria; phylum Bacillota; class Clostridia; order Oscillospirales; family Oscillospiraceae; genus Faecousia. Next base: position 857 of record JAZNSR010000168.1, on the reverse strand, counting down.
GTTTATCCAATTCATTATACAACATCTCCCGCAAAAAGAAAAGAAAAAAACCGTGAACAATCCCCTACCACCGCAAATTTGCAGCCCTTTACCTGTTCATAATTATATGTAAACTAATTATGTCAACTGCAAATGTATAATGTTTTGGTTGGGAACGCTGTCCCCGGCGTTTTGGAAAAGCCTTCCCCTCTGGGGAAGGTGGCACAGCAAAGCCGTGACGGATGAGGTCTTTGACCTCGATGGGCAAAAATCTTTCATATGCAAACGATCGATAACAAAACCGCTGCATCGAACCCCGGTTTTATTGCGGAACGCTGAGGACAGCGTTCCCTACTTATAACTTATAACTCATAACTGATTGTAAACTTATTATGTTAACCGTAAGGTTTAACTATCAATTATTAACTGTCAACTGGCATCTGGTAACTGTTTGTTCCCGCACAGGCGGGCGATCAATCGCCCCTACTACAATATAACAGATAAAACTTAATCTGCTAAATTCTAATTTATCGTACACATACAAACCATCCGTAGGGAACGGATTTATCCGTTCCAAAAGGTAAAATATAAGCAATTGTGCGTGTTTTAGGATTTAGGAATGCATGAATGCATTCCCTACAGCGTGTAGTGTAACTCAGCGATAAATTAGAATTTGACGGATTGCATATTTGCAAAGTTTTAGTGATTACAAGATACTACGCGTACATTTTCCATTCTCAGCTATCAACTGTCAACTATGAACTGTCAACTATAAAATTTGCTCCCTTGGCAAAACACCAAGGGAGCAGAATTTGATAAAATCAGATGTACTGCTTCACGGCCTCGGAAGCCATGGCGGCATCGTCGGACACGGTGAC
>JAZNSR010000167.1:0-4261 GCA_045591335.1 Faecousia sp. | reverse complement strand
TAAACGAACTGCATACCAGCCTTATCAAGAGTGGTGGAGGGAACGGCCCTGTGAAACCCGGCAACCTGTTAATTCAAGGTGCCAAATCCGTCGGCAAACGAGAGATGAGGATTCGATAGAGCGCACATCGAGTCCGATGTGCGGTTTTTTATTGCGCGAACTCTTGAAAGGAAGAATGAAAAATGGAAAAAAGATTGTTTACCTCTGAATGTGTTACCTGCGGCCATCCCGATAAGGTGGCTGACTGCATCTCTGATGCGATTTTGGATGCCTGCCTGGCCCAGGATGCCGGCTCCCGCGTGGCTTGTGAGACCATGGTTACCACCAATTTCTGCGTGATCTGCGGTGAGATCACCACCAAGGCTGTGGTGGATTATGCCGCCATCGCCCGGGATGTGATTCGCAAGATCGGCTATACTTACCCCGATAGCGGCTTTGATGCCGATTCTGTGGAAATCCTCTGCAAGATCCATACCCAGTCCGCGGATATCGCTTTGGGCACCAACGATGAAGTGGGTGGTGCAGGTGACCAGGGCATGATGTTTGGCGGTGCGTGCACTCATACGCCCGAGTTGATGCCTCTGCCCGTGGCCCTTTCCCGGGCGCTGTCCAACCGGTTGACACAGTGCGTTGCCAGCAATGATCTGCTGCGTCCCGACGGCAAGACCCAGGTTTCTGTGGAGTTCGATGAGAACGGCAAGGTTATCGGCATTGACACCGTGGTGGTTTCCGTCATGCATAGCGCAGATTTCACCATTGAGGAGCTGCGTAAGTATATTCGCCAGGGCGTGATCTCTCCCGTGCTGGAAAGCTACGGCTTCAGCATTGATAATGTTTCCCATATCCACATTAATCCTACCGGTAATTTTGTCATCGGTGGTCCCAATGGTGATACGGGCTTGACTGGGCGTAAGATCATTGTGGATACCTATGGCGGCTATTTTTCTCATGGCGGCGGTGCTTTCTCCGGCAAGGATCCCACCAAGGTGGACCGCTCCGGCGCTTATATGGCCCGCTATATGGCAAAGAACCTGGTTGCAGCTGGTCTGGCTGAGCAGGTGCAGGTGCAGCTGGCCTATGCCATCGGCGTTGCTGAGCCCGTTTCTGTCCGTGTGGAAAGCTATGGCACCGGCAAGATCGCTGACGAGGCCATGACCGCTTTGCTGCGCAAGACCTGCGATCTCACTCCCGCAGGTATCATCAATAAGCTGCAGCTGCGCCGTCCTATTTTCGGCAAGACTGCTATGGAAGGTCACTTCGGCGTGGAGGACATGCCCTGGGAGCAGACGGACCTGGCTGAGCAGCTGAAGGCTTTGGCGAACATTTAATAATTACGCTGCCTCCTGTGATTGGGAGGCAGCGTTTCATTATAATAGTATAGGTTGTATTTGCTTGCCGGCAAAGGCGTGCTCCAAAGCGGCGGGCAATTGGGCGAAATCTGCAACCAGGCTGGTGGGCTTGCCGAGGGCATCGTCCTGCCCAAAGGGCACAAAGTAAAAGTTTTTCCGGGCAAGAAGCTTGCCGATATTTTCTGCGGCTCCTGCCAGCGCGTCGTTGGTAGACACAGCGATCAGAACGGGCCTGCCGTTTCGAAGATGACTTTTTGCTGCCATGGTTACCGGCCCGTCTGCAATGCTGTGTGCCAGCTTTGCCAGGGTGTTGCCGGTGCAGGGAGCAATAACCAATGCATCCAGCATTTTTTTAGGGCCAATAGGCTCTGCCTGGGCAATGGTGTGAATAATTTCGTTGCCGCAAATGGTGGTAGCTTTTTCACGGTGGTTTTCCGCTGTGCCGAAACGGCTGTCTATGGTATAGGCGTTATCAGAAAAGATAGGAATGACATTATAATGTTTTGCCAATTCCTCCATAACGGGGAACACCTTGCTGAAGGTACAGAAGGACCCGCAAAGGGCAAAGCCGATGTTCATAGTATTCCTCCTTATTTAAGCAGTCTTAATACAGATCTGGCAATGCAGCGTCCGGAACTTTCCGGAGCATCCTTTCCTGGCAGCCGTAATGCGCGAATTACATGGTCGCTAAGAATTCCCGGCTTGCTGGCTAAATCGATGCATAAGGCATTTCCGCCATCTTGCAGTACGGGGGAGGGGGCTGTGTTAATGATCACTCTGTACGGAGTGGGATCCAGTGCATCTGTGGATGTGGATCCATAACCTAATGCATGGATCATTGCCCGGTCTGGGCTTTTTCTGGCCGCAATGGTAACTGCTGCGCCCATGGCTTTTAATAGCTGCGCCAGGCATTTTCCAATTCTCCCCCAGCCGATAATCAGTACCGGGCAGCCTGCCAAAGTGAACGGTACATTATTTAATATATAGGGTATGGCACAGTGGGCGGTGATGGCGGCATTGTCCGCAAGGTATTGGTCATCTTGCAATAAGTCTATTTTTGCGTAAGAGGTTAAAGCTGGGTGATCCAGGTTGCCGCCGATAACGGTAATGCTTTTGTCCAGCTGCGGCAGTATCGCCTCAATTGGACCTCCGCCGGTCAGCATTCCGTCTGCGGAAAAACTGGGAACGGGTAAAAGTAAATGGGTCGCATTCAGATCAGAGCGTTCTGAAAAACAGATCCCCGCATCTTTTAATAAGGCAATGGCATATCGTAAAGCCGGCGAACTTCCGGCGCAGTAGAATAGCGGTTTCATATTCCATCATCCTTTCGTGACAGATTATGTCCGGTGGGTTGCAATTGTGCAAGGTTTTTGCTATACTATAAATAAGCAGAGGCCGCATAGGCGGCAGAATGATGAGGTGACTTCATGCAAAGACTGGGTTTTATCCATGATATGATGGATGTAAAAATACTGATCTTATTTGTGGTATCCCGCTCCAACTATCCGTTGACCACCCAGGAGATTTATGAGCTGTGTTATCAGGACGATTGCCTGAGTTATTTTGATGTGTGCACAGCCGTGCCGGAAATGGTGAACAGCGGACATTTGGAGGCAGATGCAGAAGAAAAATACACCGTAACGGAAAAGGGACGCCAGACCGCTTCCTTGACAGAGGATTCCATTGCCTTTACGGTGAAGCAGCGGGCGGAAAATGCCGTTGCCCGCTTTAATCGCCAGCTCCGCCGCAGCAGCTTTGTGAAGACCCAGATCATGCCCCGGGAGGATGGGGACTTTTCTGTGGTGATCGGTCTGGATGATGAGATGGGAAACTTGATGACTTTGGAGCTGGCAGCCCCGGATCAGCGGCAGGCGGTGCGTATGAGCCGCATGCTGGAGAAAAAGGCCGAGATCATCTATAATCTGACTATGGCAGAATTGATGGAGGAAGAAGAAAATTTAGAGGATTGACCCTTGTCGTATGCCATCATTGATGGTATAATATAAGTACCCGGAGAAACCGGTAAAAAAAGAAAGGAGCTACCGCATATGAAATTCCAGTTTAGTGAGAAGAAAGTTAAATTGCCCGAAAATGTACATCAGTACGCTGAGAAAAAAGTAATGAAGCTGGCACGGTTTTTTGAAGAGGATGCGGAAGCACTTGTGGTATTCTCTGTGGAAAAGAACCGCAACAATGTAGAACTGACGGTACGGGGTGCAGGCACAGTATTCAGAGCCAATGAAAAAACCTCGGATATGTTTGCTTCCATCGACGCTGCTGTTGGCACTATTGAAGGTCAGATCCGCAAGAATAAGACTCGCTTAGCCCGCCGGCTGCGTAAGGATGCATTCGCCCGCACCATGGAAGCAACTTCCTTTGTGGATGATAAAGAAGACGACCAGGATATCGTCCGTGTCAAGAAATTCTATTTCAAGCCCATGACCCGTGACGAGGCAGTTCTGCAGATGAATTTGCTAGACCATAATTTCTTCGCTTTCCGCGATGAAGATAATGGTGGCTGTTTTGCGGTCGTATATAAGAGAAACGATGGCGGATACGGCATTATTGATGATGTCGGTTAAGCTTTAAGATATATTTTTTGGGGTCACTTTCGTGACCCCAAAAATTTTCCTAAAATTATGAAAATAAGGCTTGACAATCGAGAGACTGTCTGCTAGAATACGCAAGGCTTCGGCAAGAGTCGAGGCGAAGAAAAGGATGCAGTAAAAAAATTGGTGAGAATTGAAAAAAGTTCTTGACAAAGGTAAAATGCTGTGTTACTATTAGCAAGCTAACCGCACGGTGGTTGGCAATCTGTACCTTGTAAATTGAATAACGCAAAGACGAACAAACACCTTGACAATAAATGGATTGTTTAAGCGTTTTAGAACGAATAACAGCCAACGAAAATT
>JAZNSR010000166.1:0-6692 GCA_045591335.1 Faecousia sp. | reverse complement strand
TTGGCTCACAGAACGACATGGCTACGATCCGACTTACCATGAATCATCTTATGGTGGGCGTGGATGCAGAGCCTGTGCGTATGGAGCCTTACATCCCCAGCTTCTTCGGTTGGGAGGGTCTGCTGGCCGGCGATCTGAAGCTGCCTGCCAACCCCCTTGCTCCTGTGCTGATCGCACCCAATATCGGCTCTTATGTGGGCGGTGATATTACCGCCGGCACATTGGCTGCGGGATTTTGGGATAAGGACGAAATGAGCCTGTTCATTGACCTGGGCACCAATGGCGAATTGGTGTTCGGAAACCGGGATTTCCTTATGAGCTGCGCTTGTTCTGCGGGTCCTGCCTTTGAGGGCGGTGATATTTCTTGCGGTATGCGTGCCACCGACGGTGCGGTGGAGGCTTGTATTATTGATAAAGATACCATGGAGCCTACCTTGACCATCGTGGGTGATCCCGGGCAGAAATGTGTGGGTATTTGCGGTTCCGGCATTATTGATATCATTTCTGAGCTGTTCCGCTGCGGCATGATCAATGCCAAGGGCCTGTTTGTGCGGGAAGGTGACCGGATCAAGCATGATGACCACGGTATGGGCCGCTATGTGCTGGCCACCGCTGAAGAAAGCGAGACCGGCAGGGAAGTGGCCATTAACGAAGTGGATATTGATAATTTCATCCGTGCTAAGGGTGCGATCTTCTCCGCTATTGATACGCTGCTGAAATCCGTGGATATGCCCATTGAGGCCATTGAAACCGTGTATGTGGCTGGTGGCATCGGTTCCGGCATCAATATGAAAAATGCCGTAAATATCGGCATGTTCCCGGATGTGGAGCTGGAAAAATTCCAATACATTGGCAATTCCTCCTTGACCGGCGCGTATGCTATGGCAATTAGTGATGCAGCCATTCAAAAGTGCTATGAGGTGGCTGCCAATATGACCTATTTGGAGCTTTCCACTTATCCCGGTTATATGGATTCCTTTGTGGCAGCCTGTTTCTTGCCCCATACGGATTCCAGCCTGTTTCCAAATTCCAAACAAGAGGTATAATATGCAGATCGAAAATCATAAAGAAGAAGTGCCCTTTGCTTTTTATGAAGAAAAATACCGCACCCTGGACCCGGCAGAGATTATTGCCCGGGTGACAGATGTGAAATGGGACGGCCGGGAGTTTTATGTAAACCTACTAGGCAGAGAATTTGCTATTACCCATCCGGATTATGCCATTCGCGCAATGGATGGAGGAGTGATTCCGCCCTTACCAACCCAGACCTTTTTGCTCCGCTATTTGCTGGAGAGTAAGGATGTGGCATGGAGCGGCGGGTGGAAGACTTTCCGGGAAATGCCCTGGGGAGAAATGTATATTAAGCCCTATACGGGCAGAGTGCTGACCCGTGCAGCCTTTACCTTTGGCACCCGGCTGGAAGCTTTCCGGGCAGCAGCGGAAAAAATGGGCGCTGTGGCTTTACAGCACGGAGATGCCGGTTATCAGTTCCGGCTCATTGGTAATTATGAAATGCAGATCATGGCCTGGGAGGGGGATGAGGAATTCCCACCCAATGCCCAAGTGATTTATTCGGATAATTTTGCAGAGGGTTTTGCTGCCGAGGATCGGGTGGTGGCAGGCGATATTCTGATTTCCACCATTAAGGCGAATATGGGATGATGCTTATGAATTACCGCAACGATAAATACGGCAATCCGCTGTCCATTTTAGGCTTTGGCTGTTTGCGTTTTCCTCAGAAGCATGGAAAGATCGATCTGGAGGAAACGGAAAGGGAGATCCTGGAGGCATACCGGGCAGGCGTGAATTATTTTGACACTGCCTATATTTATGGCGGCAGTGAGGCCGCCCTGGGTGAAATTTTAGAAAAAAACGGTATCCGGGAAAAGGTCCATATTGCCACAAAACTGCCCCACTATCTGGTGAAAAATGCCGCGGATATTGAAAAAATCTTCAACGAAGAGCTGAAACGGCTGCGCACGGATTATGTGGATTACTATTTGATGCACATGCTTAACGATCCTGGGGCCTGGGAGCGCATGAAGGAAATGGGCATTTTGCAGTGGATCGAACAGAAGAAAGCCAGCGGTGCTATCCGGCAGGTGGGATTTTCTTATCATGGAAATTCTGAGACTTTCTGCCAGGTGGTGGATTGCTATGACTGGGATTTTTGTCAGATCCAGTATAATTACCTGGATGAAAATTCTCAGGCAGGTAGAAAGGGGCTGCACCATGCCCATGCCAAGGGCCTGCCGGTGATCATTATGGAGCCTTTGCGGGGCGGCAGATTGGTAAATATGCTGCCGGAAGCGGCCAGGAAGCTGATGGCGGCCTTTCCGGTCAAGCGCACGCCAGCCCAGTGGGGCTTCCGCTGGCTGTGGGATCAGAAGGAAGTCACCGTGGTGCTTTCCGGTATGAATTCCATGGAAATGGTGCAGGAAAACATTGAAACTGCCAAAACCGTGCAGGCGGGTGTCATGAGCCAGCAGGAGCATGACCTGCTAGCGCAGGTGGTTAAGGCGATCCACAGCAATATGAAGGTTGGCTGCACCGGCTGTGGATATTGTATGCCTTGCCCTAAGGGCGTGGATATTCCCGGCACTTTCTCAGCCTATAACCGCCGGTATGCAGAAAGTTGGTTTTCCGCTATGAAGGAATACTTTATGTGCACCACTTTGCGGAAAAATTCGGCGGCTGCCTCCAATTGCGTCAAATGCGGAAAATGTGAAAAGCATTGCCCCCAGAATATTCCCATTCGGGATAAGCTGCAGGAGGCCACTAAGGTGCTGGAAAATCCCGTATATTGGGGCGCGTCCAAGGTTGCCCGTTGGTTTACAAAGTTCTGAAAATGCATATCCCCGATGATTTTTAAATCATCGGGGATATTTTTATCGGTTTGTATACATTTTTTCGTAGTAATTCTGATATTCGCCGGAGATGATATCCTCCCACCATGCCCGGTTGTCCAGATACCATTGAATGGTTTTTTGAATGCCATCTGCAAATTTGGTTTCCGGAAGCCAGCCAAGCTCCGTGTGGATCTTGGTGGGATCTATGGCGTAGCGCATATCGTGTCCCTTGCGGTCAGTCACATAGGTAATGAGGCTTTCCGGCTTGCCCAAAGCCTTGCAAATGAGTTTTACAATATCGATATTGCGCATCTCATTATGCCCGCCGATGTTGTAGACTTCACCGATCCGGCCTTTATGCAAAATCAGATCAATGGCCTTGCAGTGATCCTCCACATACAGCCAGTCCCGCACATTCAAGCCTTCGCCGTATACGGGCAGGGGCTTGTCGTTCAAAGCGTTGGCAATCATCAGGGGGATCAGCTTTTCGGGGAAATGATAAGGACCGTAGTTGTTGGAGCAGCGGGAAATCGTCACGGGTAGGCCGTAGGTGCGGTGGTAGGCAAGCACCAGCAGATCCGCACCTGCCTTGCAGGAGGAGTAGGGGGAACTGGTGTGAATGGGGGTTTGCTCTGTAAAAAACAGATCCGGACGGTCCAGGGGCAGATCACCGTAGACTTCGTCTGTAGATACCTGGTGATACCGTTCTATGCCGTATTTTCGGCAGGCGTCCATCAGCACTTGAGTGCCTAAAATGTTGGTGCGCAGAAAAATCTCAGGATCTTCAATGGAACGGTCCACATGGCTTTCCGCTGCAAAATTCACTACAATATGAGGCTTTTCATTTTCAAAAAGCGCATATACGGCGGAACGGTCGCAAATATCCCCTTTGACAAATACGAAATTGGGGTTATCCATCACCGGAGCCAGAGTGCTTAAATTGCCTGCATAGGTCAGCTTGTCCAGGCAGATGATCCTGTACTCCGGGTGCTGCGCCAGCATGTGGAATACAAAATTGCTGCCAATAAAGCCGGCACCGCCAGTGATAATCACGGTTTTGCTCATTTGCCTTCCTCCAGCTTTTCCAGCCGTTTCAAATCGTGGATCACATCAATATACTTGCCGTCCAGCACATCCCGCAGATATTGCCCGTACTGGTTGGGGTAGTTTTCAATGGCAGCCTCTACTGCTTCCCGGCTGATCCAGCCGTTCATATAGGCTATGTCTTCCAGACAGCCGATCTTACGGTTTTGATGTTCTTCGACTGTTTTGACAAAATTGGTGGCCTCCACCAGGCTTTCGTGGGTGCCGGTGTCCAGCCAGGTAAAGCCCTGGCCCAGCAGTTCCACATTCAAAGCGCCCTGTTCCAGGTAGATTCGGTTCAGATCGGTGATCTCCAGCTCGTTTCGGGCAGAGGGAGTGAGGCTTTTGGCGTATTCTACCGCCCGGTTGTCATAAAAGTACAGCCCCGTAACGCAGTAGTTACTCTTGGGATTTTTGGGCTTTTCTTCAATGGAGATTACTTGTCCGGCAGCGTCGAATTCCACAATGCCAAACCGGTGAGGATCGTCCACATAGTAGCCAAATACTGTGGCAACGCCATTTTTGGCGGTACGCACTGCCTTGCGTAGCCGCTTTTTTAAGCCGTGACCGGAGAAAATATTGTCGCCTAAGATCATGGCAACCGTATCTTTTCCGATAAATTCTTCGCCGATAATAAAGGCCTGTGCCAAGCCATCCGGGCTTTCCTGGATGGCATAGCTCAGCCGCAGACCAAACTGGCTGCCGTCACCTAAAAGCTCCTTAAAGCGGTGGGTGTCCTGCAATGTAGAAATGATCAGAATATCCCGGATGCCCGCGCTCATGAGCACGGACATGGGGTAGTAGATCATGGGCTTGTCGTAAATAGGCAGCAGTTGCTTGGAGGTGACCTTAGTGAGGGGGTACAGCCGGGTACCGGAGCCTCCTGCTAAAATAATACCTTTCATAATGCGTCTCCTACTGTCGTGTTTTGAAATACCCGCTCATTATATCCCATTGAAGCGGTATTTGCAAGGGAAGGAGATTTTTTTGTAAGAAAGGTCTATATATTGCGAGTTTTCGTTAGAGAAAAAATGCTGTTTTTTGGGCATTTCGTGCATCTTTCGTTGGATAATACATATTTAAATAAAAAATCCCTTTTAATTTTGGATTTGGCGTTGCAAAATAAGGAGAAATGATGTATACTATAGCATGGTTTTATATGATCCGTTTTTATGCTCTTTTGTAAAAAACGGATGTGTTTGGAAGGAGAGATGATTATGCACGATATTAAAATTGAGCAAAATGCCGTGCGGGAAGTGGATATTCAGCGATTGCTGCGGCTGCTTTGGAAGCGGCTATGGGTGATTGTTTTAGCAACGGTCATCGCCGGTATTTTTTCGGCTATGTTTTCGGTGGTTTTTATTGATGCCACCTACCGTACCAGCTTTAAAGCTTACATCGGCAATAAGCAGATCACAGAAGACACTGTGTCAACCAGCACCAGTGACCTAAGTGCTTCTAAGGGCTTGATGCATGTTTATCGGGAGATCGTTATGAGCCGTACAGTATTGACGGAAGCAGCTAAAAGAAGCGGTTTACAAGAAAAGGGTTATAGCTTAGCGGCTAGCTCGGTTAAGGTTTATGTTTCTGACGACGCACCTGTGTTGACAGTATATGTAGAAACGGAGAATCCGCAGGCATCGCAGGCGCTTGCTGAAGCGATTGCAGAAGTTGCCCCGGAACAGGTAGCTCAAGTGGTGGCAGGCAGTACTATGAAGCTTATAGATAAGCCGATAACGCCGGGAGCCCCATACTCTCCCAATATCTCTAAGAATACGATATATGGTGCCATGATCGGTGCAGTTCTTTCTGTGGTCTTATTAATTGCTGTGGATATGATCTATGATAAGGTCCTGGAAGAGGATGATTTTGAGGGACGCTATCAACTGCCGGTGGTGGGGCGGATCCCGGACTTGCAGCTTGCCCAGAAGAATGATACCCGCTATGGCAATGGAAAGGAAAGGGGGAGCAAGCGATGAGTGGAATGTTTGGAAAAAAAGTGAATACCCCCGTAAAGCGTCAGCGGATATTAATGAACGAAAAGACTCCCTTTGCCATGACCGAGGCCTTTAAGGAGTTACGCACCAATGTGATGTTTTCTTTGCCCGGCACTGGCTGTAAATGCGTGGGTGTGACCAGTCCCACTCCTGGTGATGGCAAGAGTACCACTGCCGCGAATCTGGCAATTTCTTTAGCACAGATCGGTAAACGGGTGATTCTGATCGACTGTGATATGCGGTTGCCCACTGTGTCCGAAACTTTCCGGATTCAGCCAGTCCCAGGCCTCAGTGATTTTTTGGTAGGCCAGGCGCGTATTGAAGAAACTGTCCGCCGGGTTGAGGCGTACAATTTGATGATTTTGCCGGCGGGCAATCTACCGCCGGATCCTACTGGGTTGCTGGAGGATAAGCAGATGGAACGGCTGTTCACTGCGTTCCGTAGTATTTATGATTATGTGATCGTGGATCTGCCTCCGGTTACTGCGGTGCCGGATGCGTCCATTTTGTCTAAGTATATTGACGGCTTTCTGCTGGTTGTCCGCAATCGCCAGACCCGTCACCGCTATGTGGCGGAAATGCTCAAGCAGCTGCGTCTGACAGATAGCAAGATCATCGGCTTTACCACCGTAGGTGGTGACCTGGCTGCGAAAAAGTATTATAAGCACACTTATAGCAGCTATGCGAAATAGTGATGAGAGATATTTATGATTTTCATGGGCATTTTTTGCCCGGTATGGATGATGGCAGCCGCAGTGTTGAG
>JAZNSR010000165.1:0-3255 GCA_045591335.1 Faecousia sp. | reverse complement strand
GAGGTTAAATAGCATGGAGAATAAATTCTTGACCAGGCAGGATATGCTTACCGTGATCCTGCAGTGCGACAATCCGGACACTGCCATTGGCAGGATCAGAAACGCGAATATGCTTGGCGCGGATGCATACGGCCTTCAGGTGGAATCCCTTAAGCCGGAATTCCAAAACCCGGCTGTATATAAGAAGATTTTCTCTGAGGGAAAAGGCAGACCTTTTTATGTGACCTATTACCGCGGAAAACATAACAGCGGGAAAACCGATGAGGAGCTTGCAGAAGGCTTGGTAACCCTTGCCGAGAGCGGCGCTGCCCTCTGCGACATGATGGGCGATCTGTTCTGCAGGCATCCGGAGGAAATGACAGATGATGAAACCGCCATCAAAAAGCAGATGGAGCTGATCGATCTGCTGCATCAGAAAGGCGCGCAGGTGCTGATGTCCTCCCATGTGTGCAAATATATCCCGGCAGAGCGGGTTTTAGAAATCGCATTCGAGCAAAAGCGCAGAGGCGCGGATATCATCAAGATCGTAACAAAAGCAGACAATATGGAGCAGCAGATCGAGAATTTGCGCATCACAAACCTTTTAAAGCAAGAACTTGGCGCACCTTTCTTGTTCCTGTCGGGCGGTAAATGTAAAATACACAGAAGATTGGGACTCAATTTGGGCTGTTGTATGGCGCTTTGCGTATATGAGCACGATGCCCAATCCACAGCTACACAGCCGCTGCTGAGCACAATGAAAACGATTCGAGACAATCTGGATTTTTAAGGAGGAGTCAACATGGAATTTCAAGGAAAAACTGCCGTCATTACAGGCGCTGCCGTAGGTATCGGCAGAGCAGTTGCTTTGCAGATGGCTAAGGAAGGCGCCAATGTGGTTTTGGTGGATATTTCGTCGGAAACACTGGCGGAAACCGAGCAGGAGATCAAAGCGGTCACGGGGAATGTACTGGCTGCGATCTGCGATATTTCGGATAACGATGCTGTCCTGAGGACTATAGCAGCAGCCCGGGAGCGTTTCGGCAAGGTGGATATTCTTGTGAACAATGCGGGCCTTTGGAGAGACCGGGGCTATTTCACGGAGGTCTCTTTGGATCTGTGGAAGAGATTCCTTGATGTGAATGTGATGGGTACCGTGAATTTCACGAAAGCTGTCATCGATGAAATGATCGAAAACGGCTACGGACGGATCATTAATGTGGCATCTGTGGCAGGTGTTTACGGCGGCAAGAGATTCTGCCACTATTCTGCCACTAAGGGAGCCTTGATTGCATTCACCAAGTCCCTTGCAAAAGAGGTGGCGACCCAGGGTATCACGGTGAACGCGGTATCTCCCGGCACCGTCAGCCCCTCTGACAACCGGGATATCGACTTCTACAAGGAAAGTCCCCTGTCTCATATGGGCAGAACCGGCACCAACAGAGAAAATGCGGATCTCATTTGCTTCCTTGCAAGCGAAAAGGCAGGCTACATTTCCGGACAGAACATTCTAATTGATGGATGCCGTGCAAAGTTTTAATAACGAAGAAAGAGGAAACATCAATGAAAGCAATTCTCGTAAATGAAGACAGATCTTTGAGATGGGACAATGTGCCTGATCCTGTTTTGGGAAGTGATGACTGTCTTGTAAAAATCGAGGCAGCGGCACTTAACCGTGCTGATTTAATGCAACGTGAGGGGGATTATCCGCCACCTCCCGGCTGCCCCGAGTGGATGGGCCTGGAAATTGCAGGAACAATCGTTGAAATTGCAGACGGCGCAAAAGAAAAGTCGGGTTGGAAAATCGGCGATAAGGTATGCGCCCTCCTTGGTGGTGGCGGCTATGCAGAATACGCAAATATCAAGTATGATATGCTGATGCCTGTTCCCGAAAGCTGCACAATGGTGGAAGCGGCGGCGATACCGGAGGCATTTGCCACAGCCTATCTGAATCTGTTTATAGAAGGCGGTGCGAAGGTGGGGGATACCTTGCTGATTACCGGCGGCAACAGTGGTCTTGCCAGTGTCACCATCCGTATGGCCAAGGCCTTTGGCCTGCGTGTCATCACAACTGTCCGGGGTGCGGCAAAATCCGAGGCGATTCGGGATTTGGGCGCAGATGTGATCGTTGACACATCAAAAGACAGCCTTGCCGATGTACTGAAAGCGCAGTTGGAGCAGGGCCATGGTGTAGATGTTGCCATTGACTGCTTGGGTGGAACCCATATGGGAGAGTGTCTGCATTACCTGAACAGAGGCGCTCGTTGGATCATGATAGCGGCCCTTGCAGGGACAAAAACCGAAATTGACCTTAAAAATATCTATGTAAGAAATGTAAGAATCATAGGTTCAACACTTCGTTCACGCACACCTAAAGTAAAAGCACAAATTTTAGCCGACCTTGTAAAAAACGTATGGCCTAAGGTCGAAAACGGAGAAGTAAAGCCCACAATTAATAAGGTTTTACCCATTCAAGAAGCCGAAGCTGCCCAGGATATTCTTTACAAAGGACAGAATGTTGGCAAGGTCGTACTGACAGTGTGAACGCACTGCGCCCTATGTGAAAAAGGAGAATGTTCTATGGAAATCAATGCGATCGATACACACTGCCATATTCGCTACGCGCCTTTAGAAACATTAAAACCCATTCCAATTTCCAAAATAATGCAGGAGGGACCTTATTATACCGCCTATTGGGAAGAACTGAAACAGATGGAAAAGGCGGCAAAGATCAGCACCGTCCTTGCATCACCTATGGAAGCTTTGGTAGATCCGGCGGATACGGTGCAGGCGAACGAAGATATGTTCAGGCTGGTGCAGGATATTCCGAATCTCTATCAATGGGTCGTGATCGACCCGCGAAATGATAGTACCTTTGAACAAGCAGACAGAATGCTGAAAAACAAAAAATGCGTTGGCATGAAACTACATCCAAGATTGCATCAATATACCCTTGCAGAATACGGCGAGAAAATCTTTTCTTTCGCAGAAAAGCGATCAGCCATTGTGCAAATGCACTATGGAAGGGAAGATTATGTCGGTTTAGCTGATTCTTTTCCCAATGTGACTTTTATTGTTGCCCATCTGGGCGGAGCACTTCATATCGATGCTGTCAAAAATGCTAAGCACAGAAATGTTTATACGGACACCTCAGGTATGAATAGTTTAAAGAATAAGCTGATTGAGTATGCGGTATCGCAAATCGGTTCAGATCGGATATTATTTGGAACGGATACCTATGCAGCAGGCGCCCAACGGGGACGGATCGAATACGCA
>JAZNSR010000164.1:0-17916 GCA_045591335.1 Faecousia sp. | reverse complement strand
ATTGCCCCGGGATTTGCTCATTTTTTCACCGTTGAAGTTCAGCCAGCCGTGGCCGTAAACCTTCTTGGGCAGGGGCAGATCCAGGCTCATGAGCATGGCGGGCCAAATAATGGAATGGAAGCGGACGATCTCCTTGCCCACAAAATGCACATCGGCGGGCCAGAATTTTTCCACATCGTCATGCTTGTCGTTTTCAAAGCCCAAAGCGGTCATGTAGTTAAACAGCGCATCGATCCAAACATACACCACATGTCCCGGGTCAAAGTCTACGGGCACGCCCCAGGTGAAGCTGGTACGGCTGACGCACAGATCCTCCAGGCCGGGCTTAATGAAGTTATTGACCATTTCGTGTACCCGGCTGCGGGGCTCCAGGAAATCGGTGTTTTCCAGCAGATCCTGCACCCGGTCGGCATATTTGGAAAGACGGAAGAAATAGGCTTCTTCCTTGGCGTCCTGCACCTCACGGCCACAGTCGGGGCACTTGCCGTCTACCAATTGGCTGTCTGTCCAGAAGGATTCGCAGGGCTTGCAGTACTTGCCGGAGTATTCGCCCTTATAGATGTCGCCGTTATCATACATCTTCTTGAAGATCTTTTGAATGGCTGCCACATGGTAATCATCGGTGGTGCGGATAAAACGGTCGTGGCTGATGTTCATCAGATTCCACAGATCCAACACGCCCTTATCGCCCAGCACGATCTTGTCCACAAACTGCTGAGGTGTCACACCGGCTTCCTTTGCTTTGTCCTCGATTTTCTGGCCGTGCTCGTCAGTGCCGGTTAAAAACAGAACATCGTAGCCCTGCAGCCGCTTAAAGCGCGCCATGGCATCGGTAGCCACGGTGCAGTAGGCGTGGCCGATATGCAGGTTGGCAGAGGGATAATAAATGGGAGTTGTGATGTAATACTTGCCTTTACACTTGTTGCACATATAATTTCCTCCTAAAAATGGTAAATCGCCCTTGCAAAAAGCAAGGGCGATAAAAAATACTTACCGCGGTACCACCTTGGTTTGCAGAAAAACTGCCTCATTGACGCAATAACGGGCGCACCCGGGAATGGCTACTTTGAACCGTAGGGAATGCATTTATGCATTCCTAGGAACGGATGAATCCGTTCCCTACAAATTCTTCCAACATCGACATTCCGGCTCCAAGACCATGTTCTGCCGGTTTATCCGTACCCCTTTTCACCAACCGGGGCTCTCTGACCGTTTCCGCCGACATACTCTTCTTTTCACAGCCGTTCTCAATTGTTGACATTATAGCCGGAAAAGGCAGTTTTTGTCAACTATAAATTCTAATTTAGCGAGTAGGGGCGACCATTGGTCGCCCGCCCAATTATTTCATTAAAAATTGGGATTTTCAAAGAAAATACGCCATTATCCCATAAATGGGATGTGATTTTGTTTACAAAATCACCGGGCGACCAATGGTCGCCCCTACGGGATGATTTCGCTAAATCAGAATTTATTTCTTCCTGGTCAAAAGCAGCGCCACAGCCACAGCGCAGATGCCGCCCACCAGCTTACCCACGATCATGGCAGGTAGCATATTGGGTGCAAAGCCGGCAGTAAAGCCTAAGTGGTCGCCAAACACAAAGGCTGCGCTGACCGCAAAGGCAATGTTTATAACCTTGCCCCGGTGGTCCATATCCTTGACCATGCCAAAGGTGGCAATGGAGTTTGCCAGGGTCGCCAGCAGACCTGCGGCAGCGGTTTCATTGACCCGTAAAAGCTTGCCTGCCGCTATCAGCGGCTTGTTGAGCAATCTTGTAAGCACGCTCACCAGGGGGAATGCGCCAGCCAGCACAATGGCAATGGCACCCACAGTCAAAAAGCCGTCCTCAATGGGAGCCATACCTGGCAGCAGCTCATAGCCGGTCAGACCCCGGATGATGGCGGCGGCCAGGCCAAAGGTAATCATAATCAGAATCCCCTTGCCAAAAAGCCCAAAGGCTTTGATCATAAAGCGTTCTGCCTTCCAAAGTCCCAGCGCAATGGCTGCTGCGATCAGCACAATGGGAACGAGATTCCGCAGCACCATTAAAACAGGGAAGCCTGCCACGATGCCTCCCGCTAAAATACCCAGGGGGATGGTGATGATACCCGCCAAAATACCCTTTGCCAGGGCGGGCTTGTCCTCCGGCTGTAAAATACCTAGAGCCACGGGGATGGTGAACACCACCGTTGCACCCAGCATAGAACCGTTCAGTACGCCGCCTAAAAGGGCAGCATCCTGATTTTCTGTCAGTTGGGCAGCCAAAGCACCGCCGCCCATATCGCAGGCTAAAATCGTGCCCGCAAACATGGCAGGGTCTGCGCCCAAAAAGGTGAACACCGGCACTATCACCGGCTTTAGCAGCTCCGCCAGCACAGGGGAAATGGCAATGGTGCCTACCATGGCCAGGGCCAGGGGGCCCATGGCGGTGATACCTTCCTCAAACCGCTCTCCCAGGCCAAATACATTGCCCACGATCCGGTCCACCGCACCCAGCAAGGCAAATCCCGCCATAATGATAATCAATATTTCATGGATGGACATTATTTCTCCTTCTCCGGGTCTAGAATTGCTACCACTGCTGCGTCTACCGGTGCTTCCATGCAAAACCGGGATGCCACCGTGCCCGTGACCAGCAGCACCTGGTCTCCCGTGCCTGCGCCTACCTGATCGGCTGCCACCAGTTCTTCATCAGCGGTGCGCACCACCAAAAAGGTCTGCCCCAGTAAGCAGCTTGCTTTCCGGGAAGACCAAACTGACCCGGTCACTGTTCCAATTTTCATGTGATTCCCTCCAAAATCTCCCGGGCAAGAGGGGTCAGCACCGCTCCCGGCCCTGGGGTTTTACCTGCTAAGCGGAGGCTTTTGGCCTCCTGGGCGGTAATCAGCCGCTTTTGCCCGCCCTCTGTGAACACTACGCCCCAGTTTTTCAGCTGCCGCCGGGCAGCAGCCAGATCTGCAGCCAAGCCCCGGTTTTTGGGGCATTCCGGCAAGCCCGGGGTGTAAAGCAGCACCGGTTTCCCTGCCGCCAAAGCCTCCAACGCTGCAGGCTCCGCAAAACGCAGCAGTTGTCCCAGCTCCAAAGACCCGATCACCACACCCTCCCAGGGGGGCTGGGTTACATAGGTATAGCCCAGGGAGATGGGAGGTTCTTTGCCAATCAGCAGCATATTCATGGCAGAATCCTCCCCAGATCTCCGTTTTGGAAACCGCAGGCATTGGCTTCGTCATAGTCCAAATGGACATAGGTGGCAAATTGGTCACTGACCCGCACCAAAACATCGGAAAAGATCACAGGCCGGTTTGTGAAGGTCTGCAGCTGCACGATCTGTTTATCCTGGACGCCTGCGGCGGCGGCATCCTCCGGGGTCATGTGGATATGCCGTTGGGCGGCGATCACACCCTCATCCAGCGTCACCGTGCCGCATGGACCTTTCAGAGTGATACCCGGTGTGTTTTTGATTTGACCGGAGGGGCGCACCGGGGGCTGTATGCCAAATACCCGCCCGTCCGTCAAAGAAATTTCCACCTGCCCATCAGACCGTTCCGGCCCTAACACAGCCACATTTTCCATTTGCCCCTTAGGGCCAATTACAGTGACCCGCTCCTGGGCTAAATATTGTCCCGGTTGGGATAGCGGGCGTTTTGGGGTTAGCCGGTGGCCGAACAGCGTCATTGCCTGGGCCTCGGTCACATGCACATGCCGACCTGAGGCTTCCATCTCCACAAATATCCGGTTCATTACCGCTTGGGTAAGTTTTTGTATATCCAACTTTTCACTACCCTTCAAATCCTAATTTATTGAAATCATCCCGTAGGGGCGACATTGGTCGCCCGGTGATTTTGCAAACAAAATCACATCCCATTTATGGGATAATGGTGCATTTTCTTTGAAAATACCAACTATTTAATGGATAATTGGGCGGGCGACCAATGGTCGCCCCTACTCGCTAAATTAGAATTTTTTTACTTTTTCCTGGATCATCAGAATATAGAGCATACTGCTCATGCGGTTTAAGGCCGTGAGCAGGTCTGGGCGGAGGGGATTTCCCTCCGGGTCCAGAAAGGCGGCGGTTGCCGCCAGTTCTGCGTTTCTGGCAGCGCAGCGGGCCCGGTTTAGCTGCAAAAGCAACGGGCTGTCCCCGTAGGATGGCATAAAATGGGGCTGCCCATAATGATCCTGAGGGAAATGGCTGTGACTGCGCTGCTGGTCAGCGTTGAGCCCGTATAGGTTGAATTCTCCCACAGGTTCATTGAGCACTTCGCACCGGATGAGCCTGCGTGCCAGCTCTAAAAGCTCCCCGGTGATGCTGCCGCAGAGCAAAAGCTCTGCTTCCAGCGTGTCCATTGCGCCCCGGAAGGCAATCCGGGGATGGGTTTTCATCACCAAAACATCCCCGTATAAATGGGTCATGTGTTCCGGCTTGGTTTCTGTATAGCTGCCGTTCAGCAGCCGGTATCGCTCCGGTTTGGCAAGTCTGGCGGGCAGAATTTCAATACGCTCCCGAGTCAGATGATCCCGGGCTTGGCTGGTTAGCTGATCACCGCTGCCCAGATAGAACACCCGCTTGCCGTCCCGGTTGCGGATATTGGCCTTGACGGCCTCCAGGTCATAGAGCATTATTTTCCGGCTTCCTTGGTGATGCGGCCGTGGGGCAGAATATTATCCACCTCGGTGTGGGGACGGGCGATCACATGGACACTGACCAACTCCCCAACCTTCTCCGCGGCTGCTGCGCCCGCATCGGTGGCGGCCTTTACAGCACCCACATCTCCGCGGACCATGACGGTGACCAATCCGCCCCCTACCTGCTCCTTGCCAACCAGCTGCACATTGGCAGATTTGACCATGGCATCGGCAGCCTCAATGGCGCCCACCAAGCCCTTTGTTTCGATCATTCCCAAAGCATTTGTGTTCATAACGGTAATTCCTTTCTTGCGTTAAATATGAGATCGGTTTATTTTTTCCAGAATTCTGAGGGTTATGCGCTCCACCAGGTCATCCTCCGGTTGGGCGGGGGCTTTGTCCCATGCCACCCGGCGAATGTTGATCAGATCCATGGGGGAAATATTGTTGGAGGAGCTGCTGCCGCCCACTGCGCCGCAGCCCAGGGTCAACGCCGGGAACAGCCCGGTGCTGGCACCGATGCCGCCCAGGGCGGAAGGGGTGTTCACCAAAAACCGGGATACGGGGATCTGCAAAGCAAACTGCCGGATCACATCTGTATCTGTTGCGTGCATGGAAAAAGTATGACCGCTGCCCTCATGGTGGAGCACCTCCTTGCATTTTTCCAGCACTGCCTGGGTGGATTCCATCACGAAAGACGCCAGCACCGGGCAAAGCTTTTCCATGGAGTATGGGCGGGTGGGGCCTGCCTGCTGCTCATAGGCCACCAGCACCTTGGTGTTGCCGGGCACGGAAAAGCCCGCTTTTTCTGCCAAAACCAGGGCACTTTTGCCCACAATATCCGGGTTCAGCCCTCCATTGGGCTTAAACAGCAGCTTGGCAAGGCTGGCAGCCTGGTGTTCGTCCATAAAATAAAAGCCGCGTTTTTTGCCCTCGGTGAGTACAGCTTGCTCCAGGGATTTTTCCACAATGATGCTTTGCTCAGAGGCGCAGATGGTGCCATAGTCAAAGGCTTTTGAGCGAAGGATGCAATCCAGGGCATTGCCCACATTCGCGCTGTGGTGGATATAGCAAGGGCCATTGCCTGCGCCCACACCAATGGCGGGCTTGCCGGAGGAATAAGCGCTGCGCACCATGGCAGGACCGCCGGTGGCAAGGATCAGATTTACCTGGGGCGCAGCCATCAGCTCTTTGCAGCCTTCCATGTGCCCGGACCGCAGGCAGCTGATCACACCTTCCGGCGCACCGGCGGCTTTGGCAGCTTCCATTAAAATCTGCACCGCCTTTAAGGTGGATTCCAATGCCTTGGGGTGAGGAGAAAAAATGATACTGTTGCCGGATTTTATGGCAATGAGGGCTTTATAGCAAACGGTGGAGGTGGGGTTGGTGCTGGGCACGATGGCGGCAATGACCCCCACAGGCACGCCGATCTCCCAGATTTTTTCCTGGGGATCTTCTTTTAAGACGCCTACAGTCCGCATATTTCGGATAGCTTCCCAAACCTGCTGGGAGGCAAACTCATTTTTTACGATCTTATCCGCCACATTGCCAAAGCCCGTTTCCCGGACAGCCATATCCGCCAGGGAGGAGGCAGCGGTGGCAAAGGCTTTTGCCATGGCACCGCAGATCCGGTCCAGCTGCCGTTGGTCAAATTGCGCCAGCTGCTGCTGTGCGGTTTTGGCGGCAGCTGCCAGGCTTCTGGCTTCCTGCCGCGCCAGTAAATCTTTATCCAGTTCCATATAATTCCTTTCGAATTTTTATTTATTTCGGTTTTTGTGCCACTGCCTGCACTGCCTGGGCAAAGGCGTTGCAGGCGGCATGGCAGGCGGATTGGCTGCCTGTGAGCAGGCCGCCGCCAAAGTTTGTCTGGCTGGGGGGAGGGAACAGCTTGCAAAGGGCCACATCCGCCGCTTTCATGGCGGCATCTATGGCATACATGCTCTCCAAAGGCGGCGCGATCAGATAGGCCAATGCTGTGCCCTCTTGCACATTTGCCAGCTTTGACAGGTAGCTGCCGCAACTGCTGACGGTATGGGCCAAATACGGTATACCCATGACATTTTCAAAGCCAATATTTTCCAGTGCTGCCAGCGCGGCCTCCATGCCGCTGCGCACTGCCCCGGGGGTACGGCCCGCTAAAATGCCAATGACCTCTCCGGCATAGGGGGTGGAGGCATTGGCCACGCCTGCATAAAAGCTCTCCGCATAGCACACCTGCACATCGGCTGCTTTGGTGGCTTGGTCCAGGGCAATATAGGTGGCATCGTCGCAATCGGTGGTCAAAAATCCCAGGCAGTGATAACCCTTGGGCGCACCCAGCTGTCCGCAAAGCCGGGGATCTGCGTTGGCAAGGTACTGCACTGCCAAAATCATTACGGGGATCATGCGCCGTGATCCAGATGCAGGCCCACACCGGAGACCCGTTTTTGCAAAATGGTCTCGATCAGCTGGGCAATGTGGGCGCCGGCCTCCACCGCAGGTGTGCCTTGGGCATGAATGTTGGAAACCACGGTGCGGGCGGATTCCGATACCCCTGTATGGGGCTGATAGGTGATATAGGCGGACATGCTCTTATCTGTGACCAGGCCGGGGCGTTCTCCCACCAGCACACATACCAGCTGACAGCCGGTCACATCTCCCACCGCGTCTCCCGCGCCCACCCGGCAGTACCGCACAAACACCGGCTTGCCTGTGGAGATGTTTTTTAGCTTCAAGCCATCATGAATGGCCTGCATACAGTCCATGGCATTGGCTAAAATTGCGGCGGAGGAAAGGCCGTCACCGATGACCAGCTGCACTGTGGGCGGTGTGGGAACGGCATTTTTCAGTTTGGATTTGTTTGCTTCGTCAAACACTCTGCCTAAATCCGGGCGGGTTAGATACATATCTTTATCGGTGCATTTGGTTTGCAGGGGCAAAAGGCCGTTTTGCTCCGCATAATCCTCCGGGACCTGGGAGAACACCGCATCCTGAGCGGCGGCATGGTCTGCCCGGAAGCGGGGCATGGTTAGGGTTTTATACCGTGCACCGGCCTTGCCGGACCCTAAACGGGCGGGGGTTCGAGCTTTTAACCGGGCAAAGCCCTCTTTATCTTTGGGGTTTTCTGTTAGATATAGCTTCCGTAGATCCAGCTTGGACACATCCTCCACAAAATCCCCATCTCCAAATGCCGTGCTTTCCGGCTGGGGGCCGGGGTCGGAGGGTTTATAATCGCTGGCCTTTACCTGGGGCTCTTTGCCCATGGATTGCAGAATATCTGCCACCAGCTCAGACAATTCTTGTTTGGTCATAACCGTCTCCTTTTTGATAAGTTCTAATATAGAGAATTGCCGTTGTAGGGACCGGCGTCCTCGACGGTCCGAAACAAAATTGGGGTTCGATATCCCAATTTTGTTAATAAATTCCCATATTATAAAGATTTTTGCTCATGGAAGCCAAATGCCTCATCCGTCACGGCTTCGCCGTGCCACCTTCCCCAAAGGGGAAGGCTTTTGCGGACCGTCCGGGAGGCCGGTCCCTACGACGCATCGAAATAACAATTAGATAAATTTGAATTTTGTATATTAAAACAAAAGACTGGATCCGTCACCGGCTTTTGCCGTCAGCTTTCCGTTTTCCACAAAGCCCATTTTTTCCAGCCACCGCTGGAATTCCGGGATGGCAGTTTTTCCGGTCAGCTCTCTGAGGGCTGCAGTTTCCCGGAAACCGGTGGTTTGATAATTGAGCATAATGTCATCGCCATGGGGGATACCCATGAAATAATTGCAGCCTGCCATAGTCAGCAGCGTGGCCAGATTTTCAATATCGTTTTGGTCTGCCTTCATGTGGTTGGTGTAGCAGCAGTCGCAGCCCATGGAGATGCCCGTCAGCTTGCCCATAAAATGATCCTCCAGGCCTGCCCGGGTCACCTGCCGGGCATCGTAAAGATACTCCGGACCAATAAAGCCCACCACAGTATTGACCAAAAAGGGAGAAAACCGCTTGGCAAAGCCGTAGCACCGGGCCTCCATGGTCACTTGATCTGTGCCGAAATGGGCATCGGAGGAAAGTTCAGAACCCTGACCGGTTTCAAAATACATCACATTGGGGCCTTCTGCAGTGCCCCGCTGTAAAAGCAATGCCTGGGCTTCTTCCAGAGTTTGGGCGTTGAAGCCGAATGCCTCGTTGCCCTTTTGGCTGCCTGCAATGGATTGGAAAATCAAATCACAGGGCGCACCCTCCTTCACCGCCTTGATCTGCGCAGTCACATGGGCAAGCACGCAGATTTGCGTGGGGATTTCCCAATGCTCCTTGATCTCCTGGAATCGCCGCAGCACTTTGCCCACCTGCTCCGGGCTGTCCGTTACCGGGTTTAAGCCGATGACTGCGTCACCTGCGCCAAAGCTCAGACCCTCCAAAACAGAGGCGGTGATGCCATCGGGATCGTCGGTGGTGTGGTTGGGCTGCAGGCGGCAGGAAAGGGTGCCGGGCAGACCAATGGTGGTGTTGCAATGGGCGGTGGCGGTGATCTTGTTGGCCGCATAGATCAAGTCCAAATTGCTCATAAGCTTGGCAACGGCTGCAATCATTTCCGCCGTCATGCCCCGGCTGAGCTTGCGGATATCATCGCCGGTGGTG
Organism: Faecousia sp.; assembly: GCA_045591335.1. GTDB lineage: Bacteria > Bacillota > Clostridia > Oscillospirales > Oscillospiraceae > Faecousia. Next base: position 8,675 of record JAZNSR010000164.1, on the reverse strand, counting down.
TTTTCACTGAGTATCCACTCCCGCAGCTCTGCCACCGTCCAATGGCGGATTTTTTCAAAAGCAGGTTCGTTGACCCCGTCCTGGATGATCCGGGTGACCTCGTCCTGCTCGTAGGGTACGGCGGGGTGATTGCGCAGCTGCTCCATGGTCACGGCAGACAGCACCACCTTGGCGGCCACCCGTTCCCGGGCATCCTGAGCTGCCAGTCCAGCCAGCTTGTCGCCGGGTTTTTCTTCGTTGGCCTTGGCGAGGACCTCTTTTAGGTCCTTGAATATATATGTTTTTCCCAATAATGTGGTTTTCAGTTTCATAGCAAATCCTTTCACGATTGCAATACCAAAGTTTTTATAATGACCGGCAAGGCGGGGCCTATGGGGTTTCCAATGTCCAAAAAGCTTTCCCCCGTCAGCTCCGGTCCATCGATGCAAAGGCAGGGGGTATCCGGCTTTTGCAGCAGGCTGAGGCAGTGTCCCAGGGCTTTTGCCATATCCGCACCAGTGCAAATATAGGTGGGATTGTCGCCTATGGCATTATAAATAGCCTGGGCAAGGGCTTTTACCTGGAGATAATTGGGCGAGGAAAATCCGGGGCAGTATAAAATTGCCTGCCCGTCTGCCCGGCGCAAAAGCCGGGAAATGGCCTCCGGGTCTGTTTGTTCCTGGGCTGTGGCTGCAGCCACCGGCAGATTTTGTATGGGCAGCTGCACATTTTTATAAAACACCGTGCTGCCGGAGAGCTGGGTGCTGTGGCTGCCTGCACCGATGACCGTTGCCCGTAAAGTTTCCTGCCCCAAAAGATACTCCCCCTGGCAAAGGCGGCTTTGGACAATGGCTTTTGCCAAAAGCGGGCCTAAATCTCCGTAGGTCAGCGGGTCTGTTTCTTTGCCTATGCAGGCAGCCACCCCGCCGGAAAAACAGATTACAGCTGTTGGCGGCGGCTGCCATGGGCTGCCTACCTCTTGGGTCATAAAACGGGCCAAAAGGGGTGAGGGCGGCAGCAGGCCCGCTGCCATTTCCAAAACCTGGGTCAATTGCCGGACCACTTCCTCCAGCTGGGAAACAGACGGCGTATCCCCAACTTTCACAGAAGTGATCCCTTGCAGTACCGGGGAAATATAGCTGACGCAGCCAGATTTATCCAGCTTGATCAGCCGTCCGCCCACATTGACACAGCCGGTGGCAACAATATTACCTTCCCGAATCAGCGCCAGGTTACTGGTGCCCCCTCCAATGTCTATATGCAAAAGGGTCTTGCTGGTTTTTTGGGAATAGTGGACCGCGCCCGCTCCTTTGGCTGCCAAAATGCTCTCCAGATCGGGTCCGGCAGTGGCCACCACAAAATCCCCCGCAAAGCCGGAAAGCTCTGCCAGGACTGCCCGGGCATTTTCTTTCCGGGAGGTTTCTCCGGTGATGATCACCGCTCCTGTGTCCACATCCTTGCGGTTGATACCTGCTTTGCGGTACTCTGCCTCCACAATTGCCCGGATGGCTGCGCCGTCCACCAGGTCATGACCGATCAAGGGCGTGAAATATACGGGACTTTGGTATAAAATTTCCCGTCCCGTAATCTGCATTTTGGGAACGGAAAAGCTGCCGGCGGTGTTTTGTACCTGCAGTCGGGATAAGATCAGACAGGTGGTGGAGGTGCCCACATCCAGCCCCAAAGAGAGCAGCTGCTTACACATGCCCGGTCACCGCCTCCAAAACAGATCGAACCATAAGGGTATCCACCCCAATGGGATTGGTCTGGCAGCAAGGGTCAGCCAGGGTTGCGGTAATGAGCCGGTCCGTTTGCTGCCGCACCCGGGCGGGGTCAATGCCCGCCTGGGCAAGGGTGCCGGGCATGTCCAGCTGCTTGCGCAGGCGGATCAAAGCGTTTTTTAAGTTCCGCACCGCCAGGGAATCCGCTTGCCCGCCCAGGCCTGCGCACCTTGCCAGCTGGGCATATTGGGCCTGGGCGCTATATGCGTTGCAATGGATTACCTCCGGCAATAAAATGGCATTGAGTCTGCCGTGAGGCAAATGAAATGCGCCGCCCAGGGTGTGGGAAAGGGCATGGCAAAGGCCAAGTCCCGCGTTGGAAAAAGCCATGCCTGCCATGGTGGCGGCAGTGTGCAGCTTTTGCCGCACAGCGGTGTTGCCGTTGTAGGATGCGCTGAGCGTTCCGTAAACGGTGCAGAAGGCATCCCTTGCCAAGGCGTTGGAAATAGCCCCGGCGTTTTTGGCAACGAAAGCCTCTAAAGCGTGAGCCAGCACATCAAAGCCCGTATCCGCAATAAGCTTTGGGGGCAGATTTGCCAGCAGATCGCTGTCTAAAATAGCCATGTCCGGGCAGATCCGCCCATCCACCAGTGGATGTTTGACCTGCTCGTGGGTCAGGATGGCAAAATCCGTTACCTCCGAGCCGGAGCCGGAGGTGGTGGGGATCGCCACAAATTGCACCTGTTGTTTTCCAAAGTACACCATGGCTTTGGCACAATCCATGGCACTGCCGCCCCCCAGTGCCACCACCGTGTCCGGCTGGAAGGCCTGGACCACCTTGGCGCCTCTGGCTGCCAGTTCCACAGACGGGTCCGGCTGCACCTGGGAAAAATATTCTGTTTTTTCTGCCGTTTGCCCGATTTTTTGGGCAATGCCGTTTTCCATAAAATAGGGGTCTGTGACCACCAGCAGCTTTTTTGGCTGCATATCTGCCAGAATGCGGATCGCACCCGGCCCTGCGTAGATTTTGGTCTTGCAGTAAAATTGCTCCATTACACCACCTCATTTATTGCCAGTATTTCCATGACACAAAAAAATATGTACATTTTTCAATTTATTGCAATTTTTAAACAAATGTGCTATGATAATAAAGAGGTGAGCAAATGCGGATCTTAGGTATCGATCCCGGCTATGGGATCACCGGTTTTGGATTGATCGAGGCGCAGCGGGGGAATTGTCAGCTATTGCGCTGCGGTGCGATCACCACCCCGGCGGGCATGGATTTTTCCGCCCGGTTGGAGATTATTTATGAAGATATGAGGCAGCTGCTGGAAATGGCGAAGCCTGAAGCGGTTGCCATTGAGGAACTGTTTTTCGGTCAGAATGTGACCACCGGTATTGGCGTTGCCCAAAGCAGGGGCGTAATTTTGCTTGCCATTCGCCAGGCGGGTTTGGAGGTCACGGCCTATAAGCCTTCTCAGGTGAAGCAAGCGGTGGTGGGGTATGGCAATGCCAGCAAGCACCAGGTGCAGGATATGACCAAGCGGCTTTTGCGTCTGCAGGAAATGCCCAAGCCGGATGATGCTGCGGATGCCATTGCCATTGCGCTCTGCCACGCCCGCTCCAATACTTCTTTATTGGCGCAAATTCAAAAGTAAACGGGAGAAAGAATTATGCTTTATTATGTTTCCGGAATCGTGACGGTGCTGGAGCCGGGTATTGCGGTCATCGACTGCGGCGGCGTTGGTTATGGCTGCCGTGTCACTGCCTATACAGCCGCCCAGCTGAAGCTGGATAAGCCGGCAAGATTGTATATTACCGAATCCATCCGGGAGGATGCCTTTGATCTCTACGGCTTCAGCAGCCGGGAGGAGCAGCGTTGCTATGAGCTGTTGACCTCTGTGAACGGTGTAGGTCCCAAGGCTGCCATGGCGATTTTGGCATCCGGGCCTCAGAATTTCACCCTGGCGGTGATGACCGGGGATGAAAAGCTTCTGACCGCTGCCCAGGGTGTGGGCAAAAAGAGTGCCCAACGGATCATTTTGGAGCTGAAGGATAAATTGGGCGGCAGCAGCACCCAGCTGGATTTCTCCGGCCCGGTGGTTAGCGCCGCGCCCCAGGGCAATGCCGCCATGGCCCATGCGGCTTTGCAGGAGCTGGGTTATTCTCCTGCCCAGATCAGCACAGCCCTGAAGGGCGTAGACCCCAATGCCTCCACAGAAGAAATGGTGCGCCATGCCCTGCGGGCCATGGTGATGAAAGGATAAATTATGAGTCTTGAATTCTCCGGGGATCTGACTTCCCCCATTGTTTCCCCTGTATATGCTCCCCAGGATGCAGGCGAGATCGGCTTGCGCCCCAAGCTGCTTTCGGATTACACCGGCCAGGAGAAGGCCAAGGGAAATCTTTCTGTATATATTGAGGCGGCCCGTCTGCGCAACGAGCCGCTGGATCACACCTTGCTTTACGGCCCTCCCGGCTTGGGCAAAACTACTCTGGCGGGGGTCATTGCCAACGAAATGGGCGTGAATATCCGGATCACCTCCGGTCCTGCCATTGAAAAGCCCGGCGATTTGGCAGCGTTGCTGACCAATCTGAATCCCGGCGATATTCTGTTTATTGACGAAATTCACCGGCTCAACCGGGTGGTTGAGGAAATCCTCTATCCGGCTATGGAGGATTTTGCCATTGATATTATTGTGGGCAAGGGCCCATCTGCCAATTCTATCCGGCTGGATCTGCCCAAATTTACTTTGATTGGCGCAACCACCCGGGCTGGTCAGCTGTCTGCGCCTTTGCGTGACCGTTTTGGTGTCAGCTTGCGGCTGGAGCTGTATACTCCCGAGGAGTTGGCCAGGATCGTCACCCGGTCTGCCACCATTTTGGGTATGCAGATCGACCCTCAGGGCGCTATGGAAATTGCCTCCCGCAGCCGTGGCACGCCCCGTATTGCCAACCGGTTTTTGCGCCGTGTCCGGGATTTTGCCCAGATCATGTATGACGGCGTGATCACCAAGGAGGCGGCGGATACCGCCCTTTCCCGGCTGGAGGTGGATCACCTGGGTCTGGATATCATTGACCGGCGGGTGCTCACTGCCATTATCCGCAATTACGGTGGCGGCCCCGTGGGTCTGGAGACTCTGGCGGCAACCATCGGTGAAGAGGCGGTGACCCTGGAGGATGTATATGAGCCCTATCTTATGCAGCTGGGATTTTTGAGCCGGACCCCCCGTGGCCGCTGCGCCACGTCTTTGGCCTACGAACATTTGCACATACCTTTCACCGGACAGGCAACTTTTGACATATAATTTGTGAATATTGCCGTAAAAAGTTGGGAAAACCATTGACTTTTTGGAAACCGGTGTGTATAATCCAATTTGTGGTGCGATGCACCCTATATTAACCTACCCTGCGTTATTACCAGCTAATTCGGCGGACTATCACGGGGATCTATTAACCAAAGAGAGGTAAAACCACATGTACGAAGACAAGACTTTAGTTTGCAAAGAGTGCGGCAACGAATTCGTTTTCACTGCCGGCGAGCAGGAGTTCTACGCTGAGCGTGGCTTCCAGAACGAGCCCCAGCGCTGCAAGGCCTGCCGCGATGCTCGCAAGAACAGCGCCCGTGGCCCCCGTGAATTCTTCACCGCTACCTGCGCACGCTGCGGCGGCGAGGCAAAGGTGCCCTTCCAGCCCAAGACCGACCGTCCTGTGTTCTGCAGCGAGTGCTTCGCTCAGACCCGCAACGAAGGCTAATCTTTAAAAAATTTACCCTCCGTACCATTTCGTACGGAGGGTATTTTTTATACATTGACCGGTATGCGGCGGCGTGTTTTCATTTTATAAAGTTCTTCTGCGGCAATGCGGGTCTTGGCTACCACATCGCTTCCCTTGGGGAAGCAATAATACAAGGTGTCGTGATTGCCGATGCAGATTACATCTCCAATCTCATACCAAAGATAATCCGCGTATAAGCCGTAATTTGCCAAGGGGCCCTGGGTGTATTCCAGCTTGCCGTCGCAGCCGGTGAGCCGGAAGCCTTCGGCATCGTGAATGAGCTTGCCGGAGCCCACCATATAAATGGCCTTGAAGTTCACCATCATGCCGATGTCCACTTCCACATCCAGCCGGTAGCTGCCGTTTTCCAGGGCGTTTTTTACCTGCTCCCGTTCCCAGCTGTACCAGTCCGGCACATGGGTGAAGGCAGCATTTCCGTCGGCGGCTTCCAAATAGCCGGTTTCCGTGAGGGTGTAGACCTTGCCGCAGTTATGGCAGGTCAGGGTGATGCCCTTGCCCTGGGTTTTCCCCTCTACGCCACAGTGGGGACAGTGGTAAAGCACCCGGTTCAGATAATCTGCCCGGAAGGGTTCGTTGATTATGATGTTGTTTTCCTGCTGATGCCGGAAATTATCAAAGGTGAACATCCGGTCCAATGCTTCGTCCAGTTGAGCAACGGTCATGGTTTTCAGCTCCTCCTGGGTGAACAGACAGGTCACATCTGCGCTGACCTTCACTTTTCGGGGCTGCAGGCCGTTATACAGGGGATCTCTGGCAAATGCCCCCTGAGTGATCACTGTCACCACCGGCACATTCAGCTTTTTCAGCAGCACGCCCATTTTTCGGGGCAGGGGGGTGGCAGTGCCGTCAAAGGAATAGCTGGCCTCCGGGAACATGAGCACGCTGGTTTTCTTTTTCTTTAACAGATATTCCATATCCCGAATCAAGGTCACATCGTTGACGAATTTTTGGGTGGGAATGCAGCCCAGCAGCCGCATAAGCCAGGGCTTGCCCACAAAGCCGTCGGAGGTGCAGACGATGCCGTACCGCTTGGGGAAGAAGATCCTGGAGGCGATCTTCAGATCCAGAAAGCAGGAGTGATTCATCAGAATCAGGCAGGGTTCTTTTTTGCCCAGCTTTTCCATGCCGTGCGTGCGGTAGGTAAACCGGGTGGGATACAGATCGAATATAGAAAGCACCCGGATCACAGTTTGCAAAAGCAGAATGGGACGCAGGGGCTTGCGGTGCTTGGGGCGGGGCATGGCGCAGACCTTTTCATAGTTGCTTTTCTTGGTTTTGATTTTCATAATTGCCGTTTCCGTCCTCTCTTTTTGAAGTACCGTTATTCATTTTACACCAGCTTGGCTATTTGCGCAAGAATAATCGAAAAAATGGAAAAATAAAGATAAAAATTTATCAATTCCCCATAGACAAAAGAAAATTTTTATAATATACTATAAAATATCTCATTGTGTCCGGGAGGGCCCATGGAACGGTTTTATAAAATTGCGGGCCTTACGGTACAGATGGATACCTTCGGCAGAACAGAAAAATTGGCAGAGCCTTATCTGTGTTCGGAAGGGCCGGCGGATCTGGTGATCCGGTCTGACCGGGAAGGGGTGCAGGACAAAAATCCCACGATTTCTGCCAGCCATTGTGAATATTTAGCCTCCGGCGCCAGCTTTTATCAGCAGTTGATGGCATTTGACGGTTTGCTTTTGCATGCTGCAGCGGTGGTGGTGGATGGAAAGGCCTATTTATTCACTGCCCCCCGGAAAACCGGAAAATCCACCCATGTGCAGCTTTGGCTGGATGCTTTTGGAGACCGGGCGTTGATCTTGAACGAGGATAAGCCTGCCTTGCGCAGGATCGACGGAAAATGGTATGCCTTCGGCACGCCCTGGAGCGGAAAGACCGGAAGGAACACCAACCTGCAGGTGCCCATTGGCGGCATCGCCGTGTTGACCCGGGCAGAGGAGAATTCCATAGAAGCTTACCCCGGCGCTATGGCGCTGCATCAGCTTTTGGAGCAAACCGTGCGCCCCACAGACCCCCGGCTGAGCATCCGGCTTTTGGAGCTGATGGATAGCTTGCTGCGGCAGGTGCGGGTTTGGAAATTACATTGCAATATGGACCGGTCAGCGGCGGAGCTTGCATATAAGACCATGTCCGGTCATGAATGATAAATTAACCTAAAGGAGAATATATTATGAAGATTAAAGACGGATTTGTACTGCGTGAAGTGGCCGGTGATACGGTGGTGCTGCCCTCCGGTGACCTGGAGATCAATGCTATGATCACCTTGAACGAGTCTGCTGCATTTTTGTGGAAGAAGATGCAGGAGGAAACTTCTGTTGAGCAGCTGGTGCAGGCTGTTGTGGAAAGCTATCCCGATGTGGACGCTGCTACTGCAAAGCTGGCTGTAGAAGGCTTCGTGCAGCAGCTGAAGGAGAATGATTTCCTTGCCTGAGAATACATTTTCCCTGCAGCCGTCTTTTCAAGAAAAGCAGTATCGGCTGCGGGATATCATGCCGCTGTTTAAAGAAAAGTTGGCAGCGGGCAAAACGGTGACCTTTTTTCCGAAAGGCACCAGTATGATGCCTATGATCCGTCAGGGCGTGGATAAGGTGGTTTTGTCCCCTTTGCCGAAAAAGCTGAAAAAGTACGACCTGCCCCTGTATCAAAGAGATAACGGGCAATTTGTGCTGCACCGGATCGTGAAGGTGGGGGAGACTTACACCTGCATTGGTGACAATCAGTATCAATACGAGCCCGGCGTCCGCCCGGATCAGATGATCGGCTTGGTGACCGGCTTTTACCGGGATCAGAAGTATTATTCCACCAAAGCCTTGAGCCACCGGGTCTACCGGTGCTTGTGGCATCACAGCCGTTGGCTGCGTCCCCGTGTCCGTGCGGTGAAAGTGAAAATCAGAAATTTGATCAAAAAATGAGCAAGGTGTTTTTACCTTGCTCATTTTTTATTTGCAGTATTCAACGGCAGTTTTGGCGGCCAAAGCTGCGTTGTTGTAAACCAGCTGAATGTTGGATGCCAGGGAGTTGCCGCCGGTGAGCTCTGCCACTCTTGCCAGCAGGAAGGGGGTGGTCTCCTTGCCATGGATGCCCTTTTCGTTGCATTCGCCGATGGCCTGATCGATGGCGGCGTTGATTACTTCCAGAGGCATGGCGTATTCCTCGGGG
>JAZNSR010000163.1:0-3108 GCA_045591335.1 Faecousia sp. | reverse complement strand
TGTTTTATTTACAAAATGACAACCTGAATTTTCAGAAATTAAGTGTAATATTCGTAAAGTCATATATTTCTAATGGTATTTGCTATTTTCTTTGTGAAAATTATCCACTATATTTTTATATTTTGATATGTTATACTAAATAAAAACATTTCAAAATGACTAAAAGGGGTGAGTTTCTTGGCGCAGACAGAGTATTTATACAACTGGAAATGGACCGGCTACAATCCCATCGGTGTAGGTTGGGAAACCTGTGATCCCGGTCACAATTTTGGCCCCGGCATCCGGGAGTTTTATACCGTGCATTATGTTCTGTCCGGAACCGGTACATACATTGTCAAGGGCAAAGAATACCACCCAAAGGCCGGGGATATGTTCGCTCACGCTCCCTACGAAACCGTATACTATGAGGCAGATGCAAAAAATCCCTGGAATTATGTTTGGATCAACTTTGTAATCAATGGCGATGTTCCCTATATGTTTGAAAAGCCATTGGTATCCGCCCCGGAGCTTCGCCCTATTTTCCGGGGGATTCAGCATTATACCGACCATAATAACACAGGTCGGGACTATGTGGCAAATTGCCTGATGAACATTGCCAATCAACTGGCCACCCACCAGTCCGACAGTGCAAAGCTGGTGGACGAAGCCATCAAGTATATTCAAAGCCATTATAGCAGCGAAACCCTCTCCATTGCAGAGGTTTCAGAAAATCTTCACATCAGCCGTTCTCATTTGGCGACCATCTTTTCCTTGGAGAAAAACCTCACCCCGATGGAGTACCTGATTCGTTTCCGCTTGGAAAAGGCCATTGAATATATGACCATTCAAAAGCTCTCCCCCAGTGTTGCGGCTTATTCCGTCGGTTACCGGAACTACTCTAATTTTACCAAAATATTTAAAAAATACTATGGTGTTTCCCCCAGAGATTATCAAAAAAACAGTTTAAGAAATGGGGATTAACCGGTTTTGAGCAAATCGAACCCAACCGTACCTTGTACGCTGTTGAGTTCGATTTGTTTTTTATTCACACAGCTTAAAAACGACTTGACAGGAAGGTACATTTCCCTTCATTTCCGGAATGGGATAACCCACTTTCATCAGGGTACTTCCCGAATATTTCTTGCCGGTAACCACATCCGCATAGACCGACTGAGGCTGCAAACCTCTCAGGCGGACATAGTAAAGGTCCCGGCATCCGTGAACCTCCTGAATGACCGCATTGAGCAGGACATTCTTCTGATCCGGAGAGACAAACTCCCACGCCGCCAAATTGGATTCATTGGGATTGGTCAGGCGGTAATATCTGCCGTCCCGAATCAGCTTTCTGTATTCCTTATACTGAATGATCTGCTCCTTGATATCCGCTTTGATCTCCTGAGGCAAAATCGCAGGATTCAGCTCATAACCAAAAGTGCCGGACATAGCCACCACACCCCGGGTGCGGAAGCTGATGGTTCTGCCGGTCTGATGATTGGGGCAAACCGATACATGGGCGCCCATAGACGGCACAGGATAGAAGAAGGATGTTCCATGCTGGATCTTAATGCGATCCAGAGCATCCGTATTGTCACTGCACCAAACCTGAGGACTGTAGTAAAGCATACCGGCATCAAACCGGCCGCCACCGCTGCTGCAGGTTTCCAGCAAAATATTGGGATACCGGGTAATCAGCTTTTCCATAAAGTCATAGACGCCCAAAACATAATCGTATGTGACCGCGCCTGCACTTCGGCCGCTGGACCAAATATCCTCCAGACTGCGGTTCATATCCCATTTGATATATTCCACATTGCCCTGATCCAGCACCTTACAAATACAGTCAAAAATATGATCCCGCACTTCTTTCCGAGAAAAGTCCAGCACCAACTGATTTCTAGAGCGCACCGGGTTTCTTCCGGGAATTTGCAGAACCCAATCCGGATGGGCTCGGTAGAGTTCGCTGTCCTCCGAAACCATCTCCGGCTCAAACCAAATGCCGAATTTCACACCAAGGGCATTGATCCGTTCAATCAGCTGCCCCAAGGTGCAGCCCAGCTTTTTCTCATTGACAAACCAATCGCCAAGGCTTGAGTTATCGTCACTACGGTGGCCAAACCAACCGTCATCCATAACCACCATTTCAATTCCCAGCTCGGCTGCTTCCACAGCCAGCTGATAGATGGTTTCTCCGGTAAATTCCATATAGGCCGATTCCCAGCTGTTAATCAAAATAGGGCGGTCTGCATGGACATATTTACCCCGGCAGAGATTATGCATAATGGCATAGTGGTATCTGTGTGACAGCAAGGCAAAGCCCCGCTCTGAGTAGGTCATCACCGTTTCCGGCACAGTAAAAACCTGCCCCGGCTGCAGCGGATAGTGGAAATGCTCTGTTTGCAAGCCCATGATCACACGGGTTTGATCAAACTGGGTTTTTTCCGCCTCCAATAAAAAGTCGCCGCTATAGACAAACATCATACCGTAGCAGCCGCCTGTGGACTCTGTCGCACCTTTTTCCGCAATAATCACAGCAGGGTTGTTCTGGTGGCTGGAGGTTCCTCTGCGGCTTCCAATGCTCTGGCGGGTGTATCCAATGGGATTTTTTTGCATTTGTCGTTCCCAGCAGTGGGTGCCTGCAAAGCTGATCAGTTCGTAATCTCCAAAGGGGAAGTCCAAACTGGCAGATGCGGCTTTTTCCAAAGTGACAGCACTTTCTGCGCAGTTGGAAATCCGGACCGCCCTTGTGATAATATCAATCTCCGGCAGCACACCATACAAAAGCTCCACCTGAATGCCGGATACTGCATCCCGGGTCAGGATAGACAAGGTTTGGGCATTTTTAGCATCGGCAAAGATAGCCGGCAGCCCTTCCAGGGCGTACTTGCCCTTGGTGATACTGTGGCTCACATAGCGGGGGTCTACACATTCTGAGCCGTCTGCGTTTTGGAAGTCGGAGGCCAAGCGGTCTTAGGAAGACAATTGATAGATTCAACCCCTTGGCCCACAGAACGACATGGCTACGATCCGACTTCAAAGATAGCCGGCAGCCCTTCCAGGGCGTACTTGCCCTTGGTGATACTGTGGCTCACATAGCGGGGGTCTACACATTCTGAGCCGTCTGCGTTTTGG
>JAZNSR010000162.1:0-5441 GCA_045591335.1 Faecousia sp. | reverse complement strand
ATCCAAAAGCTGCGCAGCCTGTATCAGACCATTTTCTTTCTACCCTATGTAACCAACACCCTGCCGGTGGGCATGGTGTTTATGCTGCTGTTCCAAAAAACGCCCTATTCTGACGGCCTGGTGAATTTGCTGCTGAACTGCTTTGGCATGACCAGCGTGGATTTTATCGAAGGGCCTTATTGGGCAAAAATGTTTGTGCTGTGCTTTTATACAGTGTGGGTGGTCATGCCCTTTAAGATTTTGGTGCTCACCGGCGCGCTGGCATCTGTGCGGGAGGATTTTTACAACGCTGCCAAGATTGACGGCACTTCCCGGCTGCGGATGTTCACCCGCATCACCCTGCCCATGATCTCCCCCTCGGTGTTTTATTTGGTGATCACCGGCTTTATTGGCGCTTTCAAGGCCTATTCCGACGCGGTGGCCATCTTTGGCACCAATCTGAATGCTGCCGGCATGAACACCATCGTGGGTTATATTTACGATATGCTCTACGGCAACAGCGGCGGATACCCCTCCTATGCCTCCGCCACAGCCATTATTCTGTTCGTCATCGTGCTGACCATTACGGTGATCAATCTTTTGGTCAGCCGTAAGCATGTGCATTACGCGTGAGGTGTGCTTTATGCAATACAGTAAAATAGAGCGCGCCGCAGCGGTGCGCAAAAAGCTGATCCAAGTACTGGTTTATTGTTTTCTAACGGTGTGGGGCATTTTGGTACTGTTCCCCTTTTATTGGATGCTGCTGACCTCTCTGAAAAGCTACAGCGCTTATAGCTCCGAGTCCGTCCCGGCACTTTTCACCCTTTCCCCCACCCTGCAAAACTATTTCAGTGCCTTTACCCAAGTGCCCCTGGGCTTGTATCTGCTCAATACGCTGATCTTCACCTTGAGCACCACCGCCATTATGCTGGTGGTGACGGTGCTGGCAGCCTTTGCCTTTTCCCGGATGAATTTCAAGGGCAAGGACCTGGTATTCACCCTATTTTTGGCATTGATGATGATTCCCTCTGAGCTGGTGGTCATCACCAATTTTGTCACCGTGACCAACCTGGATATGCGCAATAGCTTTATGGGCTTGATCCTGCCATCGGTGACCTCTGTGTTTTATATTTATTTATTAAAAGAGAATTTCTCCCAGATCCCCAATGAGCTTTATTGGGCAGCCAAGGCAGACGGCACTTCCGATATGAAATATCTGCTGAAGGTCATGGTGCCCATCTGCAAGCCCACGCTGATCACGGTCACGGTGCTCAAAGTCATCGAATGCTGGAACAGCTATGTGTGGCCCAGATTGGTCACCGACGATCAAAAATATTTTTTGGTGTCCAACGGCATTCAGGAGATCCGGGAAAACGGCTTTGGCCGTGAAAATATCCCCGCCATGATGGCGGCGGTGGTGGTGATCTCCGCCCCGCTGATCATTCTGTTTCTGATTTTCCGGAAGAAGATCATGGCAGGCGTTGCAAGGGGAGGTACAAAGGGATGAAAAGAATCGTTTGTATCCTTTTGCTGCTGACTCTGTGCTGCAGTCTGTGGGGCTGCCATAAAGCCAAGGTCATTGCGGGCTTTACTGTGCCGGAGGAATTCGATACCTCCCGGCAATATACCATCAGCTTTTGGGCCAAAAACGACAGCAACGAGACCCAGGTGGCAGTTTATAAGCAGGCCATTGCGGATTTTGAGGCCCTTTACCCCAATGTGCAGGTGATTTTGAAAACCTACACCAACTATGGAGAGATCTACAACGATGTGATCACCAATATTCCCACCCACACCACGCCCAATGTGTGCATCACCTATCCGGACCACATTGCCACCTATATGACCGGCGGTGATAACACGGTGGTACCCCTGGATAATTTGTTCACCAATGCCAATTACGGCTTCCGGGGGCAACAGGTGCGCTTTGATTCCCCCACCCAGGCCCAAATCGTTCCCCAGTTTTTGGAAGAATGCAAGATCGGCAGCACCTATTACGCCATTCCCTATATGCGTTCCACGGAGGCATGTTATGTAAACAAGACCTATGTGGAAGCTTTAGGCTACACCCTGCCGGAGGTCATGACCTGGGACTTTATCTGGGAGGTCTCTGAGGCGGCCATGGCAAAGGATGAAAGCGGCAAATTCCTGGTCAACGGCCAAAAGGTCATGATTCCCTTTATTTATAAGTCCACGGACAATATGATGATCCAAATGCTCAAGCAGAAGGATGCGGGCTTCTCCACCGCTGCCGGCGAGATCCTTTTGTTTAACGACACCACCAAAGAGCTGCTGCGGACCATCGGTGAGCATTCCCGCACCCGGGCCTTCGACACCTTCAAAAGCGTCAGCTACCCGGCAAACTACTTAAATAAAGGCCAGTGCATTTTTGCCATTGATTCCACCGCCGGCGCTACCTGGATGGGCTCCAACGCGCCGCTGCTCGACATTCCCGAGGATAAGCGGGTGGAATTTGAGACAGTGGTTATGCCCGTTCCCCAGTTTGATACTCAAAATATGCAAATGATCTCCCAGGGGCCTTCCATTTGCATCTTCAACAAAGAAGATCCTCAGGAGGTTTTGGCATCCTGGCTGTTCGCCCAATTTATGCTGACGGACAGTGTGCAGCTGGCTTACTGCCAAACAGAGGGCTATCTGCCTGTGACCCATAAAGCCATGGAGTCCCAGGAATACCAGACCTATTTGGCAAATAAGGGCAAGGATAACGACCTGCATTATTCCATCAAATTGGATGCCGCTCAGCTGCTGCAGGAGAATATCGACAATACCTTTGTGACTGCGGTGTTTAACGGCTCTGCCAATCTGCGGGATGCTGCCGGACAGCTGATCGAGGACAGTAAAAAAGCCGTCCGCCAGGGCAATGAGCTGACCGATGCGTATTTGGAAAAATTATTCCAGGATGTAAGCGCCCAGAAGCACCTGGATCAAATCGGCGCCAGCGCAGGGCATGCAGCGGTGAAAAAGGAGCTGGGCCCGCTGCCGGCGGAAGCGGTGATTTTGCTTTCCGCATTGGCACTGGCATGGGTGCTCATAGCCATTTATGCGGGTTATCAATGGGTAAAAAGTAAAAAAATATTGAATAACCATTGATTTTCATAAATTTGTATGTATAATGATAGGCGTGTATGAGATCTGTCGGCATAGGGTCGGCAGACGCCACACCCTATATGAAAAGGAGTAATCAAAATGAAAAAACTGATTGCATTGATGCTGGCGCTGACCATGGCAGTTGCTTTGGTTGCTTGCACCGGCGACACCACCCCCACCACAGAATCCACCGCGGGCACCGAGCCCTCCACTTCCGCTCCCACTGTTGATGACACCGTCACCGTTCAGAGCTATGCTGATTTCATGGCTGCTGAGACCGACGCTGCAGTCTGCGTAGAGAGCTATGTGCAGGCACATCAGGCCTGGTGGTTCGATGACGATGCCGGTCACGGCAAGGTCACCGTTTACCTGCAGGATACCGAAGGCGCTTACTTCGCATACGAAGTAAACTGCACCGAGGAAGTTGCCAATCAGCTGGTTGCCGGCACCAAGGTTCGTGTTACCGGTGAGAAGGCTGTTTGGGCTGGCGAAGTGGAGATCATGAACGCCACCCTGGAGATCCTGGACAGCGCTGACAGCTTCTACGCTTCCGCCGAGGATGTAACCGCTCTGCTGGGCACCGACGAGCTGGAAAGCAAGATGAACCATCTGGTCAGCTTCAAGGGTATGACCGTTTCCGGCCTGTCCTACAAGGACAGCCAGTGGGATCCCGATATCTATGTGTCTTTGACCAAGGACGGCGCAGAATACAGCTTCTGCGTAGAGAACTACCTGACCGGTCCTGACACCGATCTGTACAAGGCCGTCAGCGCTCTGACCGAGGGCACTGTGGTGGATCTGGAAGGTTTCCTGTACTGGTATGAAGGCCCCAACACCCACATCACTTCTGTGACTGTTGTTGAGTAATGAAAAATCCGGCACCCGAAGGTGCCGGATTTTTATTCGTTATAAATTTACAGTTATGAATTTGGCTCGCCAAATGTTATGATAGGATTGCCCGTTTGAATAGCTTTGCCCCAGGCAAATCATAACACGGCAACACCGTTCATAACGCATATCTCGCCACAGGCGATTATAACTTATTCTAACTCCATAACCTTATCAATTCTTCTCTGGTGGCGCTCCTGGTGAGAGAATTCTGTGCCTACCCAGGTATCCACGATCTCCAGCGCCAGCATTGTACCCACCACACCTGCGCCAATGGCCATCATGTTGGTGTCGTTGTGCTCCCGGGTCAGCCGGGCGGACATCACATCAGAAAGCAGAGCGCAGCGAATGCCTTTGATTTTGTTGGCAGCAATGGACATGCCGATGCCGGTGGTGCAAAGCACGATGCCCCGCTGGCATTCCCCGTTGGCCACTGCCCGGGCAGCGGCGGCTGCAAAATCGGGATAGTCGCAGCTGTCCAAAGTGTGGGTGCCGAAATCCTGCACCTGGTGGCCTTGCTTTTCCAGGTGAGCCTTCACGGTATTTTTCAGTTCCAATGCGCCGTGATCGCAGCCGATTGCAATTTTCATATTCTTTCTCCTTTATACCACATATCCACCGTTTACGCCAATGACCTGGCCGGTGACAAATTCCGCTTGTGCAAGATAAGCCATGGTGTGCGCCACATCCATGGGGGTGCCGTTTCTGCCTATGGGGGCATCCTGGGCAAGCTGGGCCATAATTTGGGGGTCGACCTCTGCGCACATATCCGTTTCAATGACGCCGGGGGCAATGCAGTTGACCCGGATCCCGCTGGGCCCCAACTCCTGGGCCAAAGCCTTGGTCAGGGCGATCACCGCCCCCTTGGTGGCAGAATAGGCAGCCTCGCAGGATGCGCCAACCTGCCCCCACATGGAGCTGACATTAATGATGCAGCCCGATTGCTTTTCCAAAAATCCAGGCATGGCAGCGTTGATGCAGTTGTAAACCCCTTTGACATTCACTGCAAAAATTCTGTCCCAATCCTCCTCGGGCAGCTGACTCATAAGCCCCGTGTAGCAAATGCCGGCGTTGCAAATAAGGATATCCACGCTGCCCACCTGCCGGAAGGCCTCCGCCACTGCCGCACTGCTTGCCACATCACAGCAGATGCCGGCAGCACCAGTTTTTTCAGCCACGGCCTTTGCTGCTTCATGATTTTTTTCATATAAGAAATATACCTGATGCCCCTGGGCGGCGAACAGCTCCACCGCTGCTGCGCCAATCCCCCGGGAGCCTCCGGTGATCAATACCTTTGCCATAGCAAATCATCCTTTGTTGTTCGTTAAAAAGCTGCCGCAGATGCGACAGCTTTTGGTTTTATCTGCGTCTGTTTTTGGTGCGGTGCTCAGAATATTGCCGTACAGAGGAAAGCTTGCTGTCAGATTCCGACATAAAGGCTTTCAGCTTTTCTTCAAAGAGCTGGT
>JAZNSR010000161.1:0-8703 GCA_045591335.1 Faecousia sp. | reverse complement strand
TTCAAATGATGAAAGGGTTATCGTTGATACATTTCTTGATTTGAAAAATGGCGGAACGGTAGACTTCAACTTGATGTCAGAAACTTTGTTTGATTGGTCAAAGAAATGGATTGCTGATAATAATTGAGCAAATTCCAATTTATAGAAAAAAAGAATGAAAACATTTTACACAAGTGAACGAGATATATGGCGAAAGTGGCTTGCTGAACACTTTGAAACGGAGAGCGAAATATGGTTTGTATTTCCAATGAAGGAATCAGGTGATAAAGCACTTTCCTATAACGATGCAGTAGAAGAAGCGCTTTGCTTTGGTTGGATAGATAGCACCATTAAACATATAGACCCTATGCACCGTGCACAACGATTCACACCGAGAAAGAAAGGTAGTCCGTATTCACGCCCGAATATAGAAAGACTGATTTGGCTTGAAAGACAGGGGATGCTTCATCCAAGCATAAGAGATAGTGTATTGCCTTTGATTCGTACACCGTATATTTTTCCTAATGATATTATTGATGCTATAAAAGATGACATTGTTGCGTGGGAAAACTATGAGAAATTATCCGAGCCATACAAACGCATTCGTATTGCTTACATTGATGCGGCGAGAAAACGTCCCGACGAGTTCAAAAAACGCCTTGAAAGTTTTATTAAAAAGACTCGTGATGGAAAGTTGATCGTCGGCTTTGGCGGGATAGACAAGTATTATAGTTAAAATGTCAAATTCCAATTTATCGAATAAATGATATTTATTTAGAAAAGGGTTTTAGGTTCTCCCCTAAAAGCGGAAAATGAAGCGCCGACATGTATTATAAATACAATTTAAACTATCAGCATCACAGAAGATGCGGCAGGAGGCCTATCATATTACACAGGTCATAAACGGTATTCATCCCGGTGGCCCTACATATAACGCAGAATGAAACTCAGAAAATTATGTAAAAACTATGTAAGAATGTTTTGCAATTGATAAGGATATGTAGTATAATAAAGTGTACGCGGTTATTTTCCGCAATTTATGTATCAAAATTGGAGTGGTTTCCATGGGCCGTATGATCGGCACTGTATCAATGGGCGTTCGTGCCCCGATTATTCGTCAGGGGGATGATCTGGCGCAGATCGTCATAGATTCTATTTCCCAGGCTATGCAAGAAGATGGTCTGCAGCCCCGTGACCGGGATGTGGTGGCAATGACGGAGGCTATTGTGGCCCGTGCGCAGGGCAATTATGCCTCTGTGGAGAATATTGCCGCAGATGTCCGGGCAAAGCTGGGCGGCGAGACGGTTGGCGTGATCTTCCCCATTTTGAGCAGAAACCGGTTTGCCATTTGCCTGCGGGGTATTGCCATGGGCTGCAAAAAGGTAGTTTTGCTGCTCAGCTATCCTTCTGACGAGGTGGGCAACCATCTGGTGGATTGGGATATGGTGGATGCTAACGGCCTTGATCCTTACCGGGATGTGCTGACCGAGGCGCAATACCGGCAGATGTTCGGCTATCAGAAGCACCCCTTCACCGGCGTGGATTATGTGGAGTATTACGGCGATCTGATCCGCAGCTGCGGCGCGGAGTGTGAGATCATTTTTGCCAATGCGCCCCAGGCTATTTTGCCGTACACCAAGAATGTGCTCACCTGCGATATCCACACCCGGGCCCGCACCAAGCGGCTGTTGAAGGCCGGCGGTGCAGAGCGGGTGTTCGGTCTGGATGAGATCCTCACCGCGCCTGTTAATGGCAGCGGGTATAATGCGCGTTACGGACTTTTGGGCTCTAATAAATCCACGGAGGACACTGTAAAGCTGTTCCCCCGGGAGTGCTATGATCTGGTTGTGGATATTCAGGCCCGGCTTTTGGAGCTGACCGGTAAGCATATTGAGGTCATGGTCTACGGTGATGGCGCATTTAAAGATCCCGTGGGCAAGATCTGGGAATTGGCAGACCCGGTGGTTTCTCCTGCCTATACCCCCGGCCTGGAGGGTACGCCCAACGAGCTGAAGCTGAAATACCTGGCAGATAATGATTTTGCGGGGCTTTCCGGCAAAGCCTTGCAGGATGCTATCAAGCAGAAGATCCAGCAGAAGGATGGCAGCTCCCTGGTGGGGCAGATGGCAGCCCAGGGCACCACGCCCCGGCGGCTGACCGATCTGATCGGCTCTTTATGCGATCTGACCTCCGGCTCCGGTGATAAGGGTACACCCATCGTATATATTCAGGGGTATTTCGATAATTACACCAACGATTAACTGAAAAGAAAGGATGAACGCTATGAAGAGAGTTCTTGCGTGTTTGTTGCTGGCTTCCTTGCTGTTAACCGCCGGATGCACCTTTAACATCAACGGCGTGGTGGAGCCCTTAACGGAACCCAGCAGCACCGGTGCTGCCGAGCCTACTGTGGAGTCCACTCCCGCACCCACTCAGCAGGTAACCGAGCCTGTGGTGGAGCATCCTGCAAAGGTCACCGTGTATTTGGTGGAAAAGCAAATCATGTGCGACAATGGCTATATGGAGTATGTTTATGCTACCGATGGCGCGTTGGAGAAAGTTGTGCATTGGGGCATTGAGAATGATCTGATGTCCACCACATATTATGAAGATATGGATGCAAACGGTATGCCCGGCAAGGTGCGCACCGTTTGGCCCGATGGGGAAGAAAGCTACTACACCATCACCTATTTCCAGGATGGCAAGCTGGATTCTGTGCAGTATTCCGCCACCCAGTACACCGGCAATCAGTATGGCTATGATGCAGCGGGCAATATGACAGAAAGACGCTCCTATTATGATGGCATTCTGGACACCACCGTGATCTATGAGTATGACGGTGAGACCTTGGTTAAGGCTTATTGCGAGAATGTGGAGGGCCAGCTGCAGTTTGATACCAAGGTAGAAAATGGCCGCATTATGGAGGTCGAAAGCTACTTGGAGGCTTACGGTTATCGGTTTGCCTATGATGAAAACGGGTGCTTGACCAGTTCTACTTTCCTTTTTGAAGGGGAGGAAATGCCTGCCTCCACCTATACCTACAAGGCCATGGAAGTGGATTACGAACGCGCTCAGTATATGATGGAGCTGCAGAAGTATCTGCTTTCTGTTGTGTAAGTTCCATAGTAAAGCAACAGGGCGCCTTCTGTAGAGAGGGTGCCCTGCTAATCTTATATGGGGATGCTGTTTTTGAGGTTGACAAGCAATTTATATTTTCTTATACTATATTTAAGTGAACTTGTTCACAAAAGGAGTTCCTATGCCAAAGATCATTGAAAATTTGGAAGCCTGTTTGATCGCAGAGGCCAGAAAGCAGATCGAGAATGCCGGGTATAGCGCCTTGAATGTGCGGGAATTGGCAAAGGCCTGCGGTGTGGGCGTGGGTACGGTGTATAATTACTTTCCCTCCAAGGAGGCGTTGATCGCCACTTATCTTTTGGAGGATTGGAAGCAATGCATCGCCGCCATTCAGATCGTCAGCACCTATTCGGATGTTCCCCGTCAGGTGGTTTTGTGCACTTATGACCATCTCAATGCCTTTGCCCAGCGGCATGCGGCAATTTTTCGGGATGAAGCTGCGGTTGCTGCTTTTCCGGTTTCTTTCAGCCGTTATCACGGTATCCTTCGGGATCAGCTGGCGCAGCCCTTGCGCCGGTTTGTCAGCAGTGATTTTGCCGCTGAGTTTATTGCGGAGAGCTTGCTGGTCTGGACCATTGCGGGCAAAGAATTTGATGAGATCTACGGCATGCTGGAAAAGTTATTTTAAGGTGCCGTTGCCATAGAATATTCATGGGGCTGCACCTGCAGCCCCATTTTTTAAAAGGAGAAATGTTATGTCCAGTTTTGAAAATCTGCGCGTGGTGGATAATTTCTACCAAACCTCTTTGTATTTCCCTATGCCCACGGTGGTGATCTCCACTTTGTGCGAAGACGGCAGCACCACTTTAGGCCCTTATTCTTTGGTGCAGCCGTATTATGTGGCGGGTAAGGATTATTATGCCATGCTGCTTTCCTGCCGCAATAGCTCCAACACCGCCCAGAACATTTTGCGCACCGGCAAATGCGCCATCAATTTTGTGGATGATAAGCCCAAGACCATTCAGGAGTGCGTAAAGCTGTCCTGGCCCGGCGATAAGCCCGAGGATAAGATGCCCAAGTGTCAGTTTAAGCTGGAAAAGGGGCAGGCAGAAGGGGAGCGCCCGATGGTGCTGACTGATGCTATCCAGGTGATTGAGTGTACCTGGATGCGGGAGCTGGACAATGCGCAGGACGATCTGCCCGGTCAGCTCAATGGCTATGAGCCGCCTTACCATGATTTCAACGGCATTACCAGCAAATTCGGCGCCCATTTTATTCTGCGGGTGGATAAGATCCTTATGAAGAAAAAGTATGCCGATGCCATTATCAACGGCGTACGGGCAAAGGACTTTCCTAATCTGCCTGTGGATTATGGCTACCGTGACAGCAAAAATTTCTGGTTCCACCGAAAGACCAGAATGCGGGCAGAGCTGCTGCCCATCCGGAAGCAGAGCCTGGATTCTGTGCGCTATGCCGCGGACCGGGCAGACGACCAGGTGAAGTTTACCGACGATGCTCTGGAGACCATTTTGAATGTGCCCCGGGTGTTTTTGCCCCTGGTGCTGAAGGGTTGCGTGGAATGGGCAAGGGAAAATAACTGCCAGCTGATCACTGCTGCGGAAATGAAGATCATCAACGATAAGCGTTCTAAAGAAAAGAATAAGAAATAAGGAGTAAGAAACATGGTATTTCCCCTTGAAATTTTGTGGCTGTTTATTGCGGCCATGGTTATCAGCTCCATGGGTTTTAAGAATTATGTGTGGTTTATCTCCTTGGGCTATGGCTTCTCCATTGCCGGTGAGGGTATTCTCATGCTGATCCTTTACGGCCAGCAGTTGACATTGGGCACGATTCTGTGCTGCGCGTTGTTTATTCTTTACGGCTTGCGGCTGGGCGGTTATCTTGCTATCCGGGAGCTGGGCAGCAGCTCTTATAAAAAGAACATGAAAGGTGAGATCAAAGAGGGCAGCACAGTGCCCTTTGGGGTCAAGATCGCCATTTGGGTCACCTGTGCCCTTTTGTATGTGACGCAGGTTTCCGGCGTGTTCTACCGTATGCAGAATGCAGCTGCGGATAATATTCCCGTATATGTGGGCGCGGGCATCATGGCCCTGGGCTTGATTTTGGAATCTGCAGCGGACCTGCAAAAGAATGCCGCAAAAAAGAAAAACCCCAAGCGTTTTGTGGACACTGGCCTGTATCGGTTGGTGCGCTGCCCCAATTATCTGGGCGAAATGCTTTTCTGGACCGGCGTTTTGGTCACCGCTTTTGGCGGCGCAAACCATTGGGGGCAGTGGATCGTCATTGCCATTGGGTATATCGGTATTATCTTTGTTATGTTTAGTGGCGCACGGAGGCTGGAGATCCGGCAGGATAAAAACTACGGAAACGATCCGGAGTATCAGAAGTATGTAAAGACCGTGCCTATTTTGCTGCCGTTTATTCCTTTGTACAGTGTTAAGAAGCATAAATGGCTGATTGCCTGATATAATTATTCAGAGGATTTCTTATTAAAAAAACGCCAACCGTCAAATGACGGTTGGCGAAATTTTATTTTGCGTATTCCACGGCTTTGGTTTCCCGGATCACATTGACCTTGATCTGGCCGGGGTATTCCAGCTCAGCCTCGATCTTCTTGGCAACATCCCGTGCCAGGATGACCATATTGTCCTCAGAAACCTCCTCGGGCTTGACCATGATACGAACCTCACGGCCTGCCTGGATGGCGAATGCCTTTTCAACGCCGGGATAAGAGCTGGTGAGCTCCTCCAGCTTTTGCAGACGGCGGATGTAGTTTTCTACATTCTCACGGCGGGCACCGGGACGGGCGGCAGATACCGCATCCGCAGCCTGGACCAGCACGGCAATGACCGTCTTGGGCTCCACATCACCGTGGTGGGCCTCAATGGCGTTGACGATAACGGGATTTTCTTTATACTTTCTGGCAAGCTCAGCACCCAGCTGCACATGGCTGCCTTCTACTTCATGGTCGATGGACTTGCCCAAGTCATGCAGCAAGCCTGCACGCTTTGCCAAAGCCACATCCACGCCCAGCTCTGCGGCAATCAAACCGGCAATGTGGGAAACCTCCATGGAGTGGTTCAGAACATTCTGGCCGTAGGAGGTGCGGTATTTCTGGCGGCCCAGAATCTTGATCAGCTCCGGGTTCAAGCCATGCACACCGGTCTCGAAGCAGGCGCGCTCGCCTTCTTCGCGGATGGTGCGGTCCACTTCCTTGCGGGCCTTTTCCACGCAATCTTCAATGCGGGTGGGATGGATACGGCCATCCACGATCAGCTTCTCCAGGGCCAGTCTTGCGATCTCACGGCGTACGGGATCAAAGCTGGAAACGGTGATTGCCTCGGGGGTGTCGTCAATGATCAGATCCACACCGGTGATGGTCTCCAAAGTGCGGATATTCCGGCCTTCACGGCCAATGATGCGGCCCTTCATTTCGTCATTGGGCAGGGGCACAACAGAAACGGTGGCTTCTGCCGCGTGGTCTGCGGCGCAACGCTGGATGGCCACGGACAAGATCTCTCTTGCCTTTTCGTCGGCTTCCTCCTTCAGCTGTTGCTCGATCTGCATGATTTTCAGGGCGGTGTCGTGGCGGATGTCTTCCTCCAGAGTTTTCAGAAGGGTCTGCTTTGCCTGCTCCTGGCTCAAGCCGGAGATCCGCTCCAGGGTTGCCAGATGGGCCTTTTTCACATCCTCGGCTTCTTGCTTGGCAGCGGCAACCTCGGTCAGCTTTTTGGCCAGCTCCTCTTCCTTGCGCTCGAAGGTTTCGGTCTTCTTGTCAAGGGCAGTTTCCTTCTGTTCCAGGCGGCGTTCCTGCTTGGTCAGCTCAGCCCGGCGTTCCTTGATGTCTTTTTCGTGTTCTGTTCGGGATTTATGGATTTCGTCTTTTGCCTCCAAAAGCATTTCCTTCTTGCGGCTCTCACCGCTGCGGATAGCTTCGTTAATAATGCGGGTAGCTTCCTTTTCGGCAGAGCCGATCTCTCGCTCAGCTACCTTTTTGCGGGCGACATAGCCGATACCGTAACCGGCACCGATACCTGCCGCGGCGGCAACGACGATCAAAACGATCGCTAAAATCAGGTTTATTTCCATAATCTTCCAGCACACCTCCTTCAATAAAAATAGGCACACAGCCAAAGAGGCAGCCAGCGCAATGGACCCCATGTTTAATTGTATAATCACAACGCCATGAGGCGCAGAACGCATTAACAGCTCTATGACTGCAAAAAATGAAACGCAGAAGTATATGCAATACTTTCTCAGCGTACACCATACCGAATATATTTTAGTGTTGTTTACATAAAAAGTCAAGTGCAAATATGACAAAAAAATAAGGTGCTGTCGCAGTAATTTTGCAACAGCACCTTACTAAGCTATTTTACGGGTCCAAGAGCACGGGCGGCTTGCCCTGACCATATTTTTGATCCCATTCTCCACTGAAAATACCCATGGCAGGGCTGCCTTTGGCAAGATCTTTTGCCAGCACTGTCAGCGCAGGGGCAGCTTCCAGACCCTCCAAATAAAAATCCGGCAGCTTCCGGTTTCCCAGCATGGCGCCCATGATGCAGCCGGCAATGGCACCTACGGCAGCACTCTTGCCGGAATGATTCACCGCGGTGACCATTGCTGTGTCAAAATCTCCCTGGGCTGCCAGGCAGGCATACATAGCCCCCGCCAGGCACTCCCAGGCCGTAGCGCAGCGCAGCTTTTCCATAACCTGCTGAGGGTCATCCAAAGGCAACGCCAGCACTTGTTTCAGCTTCACTGCCAAAGGCGCGGCAAACTCGTTTTCACTCCGGAAGCAAGCATCCATGGACTGGATGGCCAGCAGAAAATGCTCTTTCAGAGGTTTCAGCGGATTTTGCACCATGGATGCAGTGATATTTGCCAGCACAGCGCCGGATAAAAAGGTTTCCGCATCTCCGTGGGTGGCTGCCACCGCCGCCGCACCGGTGCGGGTGATCCACTCCGGGGTCATGCGGGTGGGGTCATAGGCCAGGCCCACCATGGCTGCGCCGGTCATTGCGCCGGGGTTGGGGTTGGTGTTCCGGGGAGCATCCACGCTGCCCAGATTGGTAAGCCGCAGCGCATCCAGCATCCGTGCGTCCCGGCAGTTTCTGCCCCGCAGCGGGGGCACATGGGCAACCCAGCAGCCAAAGGGCTCACCGGGAGTCATGTCCTGCCGTCTTGTCCACTCCCGCAGGGATTTTTGTATATATTTGTCAAACAGCTCCGGTCTGCCCCGGGTGACGCCCAGCAGCAAGCCGTTGGCAACATAGGCGCCCACCTGGGTGTACGAAGACACCTGCACCGTGCCATTGACGATATCATAGCCTAAAAGACCGTTGGGGCCGTAATCCTCCTGGATTTCCTCCCAGGTTTTTCCGTCAATGGTGAAGCCCAGCGCATCACCGGCGGCCATGCCCAACAAGCAGCCGCAGGAAGTGGATGATCTGTCTGCCATAACCATTCCTCCGTCAATCATGATTTCAAATTCTAATTTATCGTACACATACAAACCATCCGTAGGGAACGGATTTATCCGTTCCAAAAGGTAAAATATAAGCAAATGTGCGTGTTTTAGGATTTAGGAATGCATGAATGCATTCCCTACGGCGTGTAGTGTAA
>JAZNSR010000160.1:0-4147 GCA_045591335.1 Faecousia sp. | reverse complement strand
TAATTTGGGGTGTTGACTTTAATATCTCCCAAGATTATACCGCATTGACTTGATTTTTTCAATAGTGCGCTTTTAAATAATCAGCTTCTGACAGAGTAATTACAAAAAATTTTTCATTTTGTCGGTTCCGCAGTGCCGGTGAAGCATACAAAGGAGAAATTGTGCGTGAGAAGTAAGCGCATAGCTGTGAGAACGAATAGGATCCTGCTGCAGAAGGTGAATAATTATGCGCCCCATTGCGGAAAGTGTTCAAAAAAAACAAACAGGCTAACCAAAATCTGAAGGCTATCATTGAAATAGCAGAAAAACGTTGCAAGGACTAGACTTTTTGCGTACAAACAGCTATAATAATAAGTTAAGAGATAATGCACATGTGTATATAATCAAAATAAGGGCTTTTGTTCACGTGCATTGCGGGGATATGCATTTTCCTGTGGCTCTGAATATGCTGCAGATTGCTCCAGATTGTATAGGAAGGTGTTTCTTTTGACAGAAAAAGATTTGAAAAAACTGAATCGGTATCAGCTTTTGGAATTGCTGATCGTGCAGACGGACCGGGCGGATAAATTGCAGGTCAAGCTGGATGCTGTACAAAAACAGTTACAGGATCAGCAGCTGCAAATTTCTTCCTTAGGATCCATAGCGGAGGCATCCTTGCAATTGAAGGGTGTTTTCCAGGCTGCACAAGATGCCGGGGATATGTACATAAGTGCTGCAAAGAAGCATGCCGAAGAAATTGAGGATGCTGCCCATAAAAAAGCTGCGGAGATTCTCCTCCAGGCACAGGCGCAGGCCCGACGCATCAAAGGTGAAGGATGATCTATGGGAAAACATATTGCTAAATTCAGCAAGCACGATATGCCGCAGCTGGATGCGCTGCAAAAAGAGCTGAAGCGGGAACGGTATAAACGTCGCTTCCGCAGATTGCTGCGCAGCACGGTAAATGCATTGATCGTTGTGGCTGCGGTTGCGGCTCTGGTTGCGACCTTGATTTTGCCGGTACTGCAAATAGCCGGTACAAGCATGGAACCCAGCTTGAATGACGGAGATATTGTTCTGCTCATAAAAAAGAATGATCTCCAAACAGGCAATCTTTGTGCGTTTTATTATTCAAATAAGATACTAATCAAACGTGTCATTGCTACGCCCGGTGACTATATCTGGATCGAGTCTGACGGCACTGTCTACCTCAATGGTGAGCCTTTGGACGAGCCCTATGTCAGCCAGAAAGCATTGGGCGAATGCGATGTGGAGTTCCCTTATCAGGTGCCGGAGAACAGTTACTTTGTGATGGGAGACAAACGGGAAACGTCTATCGACAGCCGCAGCAGTGTCATCGGCTGTATTGCCGAAGATCAAATCGTTGGTAAGATATTTTGTAAGATCTGGCCTTTATCTGAATTTGAATTTATAGATTAACACCCAATACTACCGGAAAGGAGGTGTGATCTTGTCAGAGAATAAAGAAAACCTACTGGAACAACTGAATATATACAATAGGGATCGGCATAATCTCCGGCAGATCATCACCAGCCTTTCTCTTGTGGTGATATTGGTGGTCTTTTGGAGCTTAAAGCTCACCGGTATCGGTATTGCCGGTGAAGCCTTCTGCGGAAAGCAAGAGCATATACATAGTGATGAATGCCAACCCAAAATACAGATTTGTATGCAGGAGGAAGCAAAACCCCATATCCATAGTGAAACCTGCCTCTATCGAGAACTGATTTGCCAATTGGAGGAGAATGAAGCGCATTCTCACGAGGAAGCCTGTTGGACGATCGGTTCTGGCTTTGGCTGTGGGCAACTGGAAGCGGATGGACATATCCATACTGCTGCGTGTTTGACAGAGGAAACGCAGTTGGACTGCGGTATGGAAGCCGGCGAGGGGCATACCCATACTGATGCCTGTTACGAGATCGTGGCAAGCTGTCAAATAGAAGAGCATACCCACATAGAAAACTGCTACAGTGACATTACTGCAGATCTGGAAACCAGTGATGATTGGGAAATGACTTTGGCCGATATGGTAAGAGGCCCAACCACCAGGGAAAATGTGGTTTTGGTGGCGAAATCTCAGCTTGGCTATACCGAAAGTACGCTGAATTTCCAGGTGGATGCCAATGGTGTTCGCCGGGGCATCACCCGTTACGGACAATGGTACGGAAATCCCTACGGCGATTGGCCGGCGATGTTTGTGTCCTTCTGCCTGGAATATGGCGGTGCGACAGAACTGCCAATGAATGCCGGTCCGGAGGCTATGCGTCTGGAGTGGGAAGCTGCAGACTTGTATCGGTCAGCAGGAGAAGCCTTACCGGGAATCGGCGATTTGGTTTTCTTGTGTAAAGATTCTGAAACCACAAATGCCAATGCGGTTGCAATTATCACGCAGGTGTCCGAACAGATGGTCACGGTGATTCAGGGTGATCTGAACGACACCGTGGCGGAAGCTACCTATGCGCTTACGGATCCTGCTCTCCTGGGCTACGGCGTGATACCGGGCAGTGGCACCTACAACCTGTTGGCAGACGCGCCCTCTGGCACGGTCCCGTTGGCGCAGACCACCAATTACAGCGCAAATCTGATCTCCGGTAACAACCAGTTTGTCTTTTATACGGTCAGCGGCGGCAACACCTACGCCATTGACGGCAACGGCAATGCCGTGCAGGTCTACATTGGCAACGACGGTCAGATCTACACAGACCTGGCAGACCCTAATGTGCTGCTGTGGAGCATCTCGTCCTACAGTAGCAATGCCTGGGCAATCCAGAATGTGTCCACCGGCCGATATCTGCATCCGTTCTATAACAGCAGCTCCGACAATGGCATTATTACTCCCGGAAGATGGGGTACCACCATCAGCACCTCCGGTGCCGGCGTGAAATTCAGTCACTCGGCATATGTGGGTCTGGAGCTGGCAAACGGAAGGTTCCGTATGGTCCGCGATCAGAATCAGAATGTGACCTTCCAGGTGGGTATTACGCAAAGGTGTACCATTTGGCTGGACGGCACGGACGGCGGCTTGGGACACCTGACCGGTTCGCCGGATGTAAGTTACAGCGTCCAGGTCGGACAAACCCTGCAGCTGCCGACAGAGTGGACATCCCCCAGCAAGTACAGCTATAAGCTCAGAGGTTGGTACGATGTAACGGCAGCCCGATACTATTTGCCCGGTGCTGAAATGGAGGTCACCGGAAACACCGTGCTCTATGCGGATTGGGTAGCAAGTACATATGACATCGGTCAGTTCAATGCGCAGGTGGCAGATACGGTCAGTACCAATGGCTTTATCACCACCCATATGTTTGACTACAACTACCTGTTTAACCTCCATTCGGCAAGAGTACAGGCAACGGTCAATGCTTCCGACCACTCGGAAACCTGGTCTATGGTGACCTCCGGAAATGTTGCCCACGGCGACCGGGAAACCTTTGACTTTATATTCATTGACAACGATAGTGGCGGTCTGCTGTGTATGCCCAATAACCGAAGCGACCACAATGTGTACCCCGGTGAGGGCATTGTGACCCCGGATATTTATTCAGCAGAGCTTGGGCAGTTGCTGTTTGCGACGGATAATAGCTATGATCCTGCCACCGGCACCGGCGTTCTTGGTAAAACCTATTTGGGAACCGGTGACCATCTGTTCCAGATCATGGACGACCCGGCGGACGAGCATTACGGTTATTATTATTACGACTCCAAGCGCAATGCTGCATCCTACAATCAGAGCAACAGCCGGTTCTATGTGTACGATTATCTGGCCGCTACCTCTGATTCCATTGGCAGTTCCTACTCGGACTTCCTGCCCCTGAACTCCCCCTACGCCAACACCAACGGCAAAGCAGTTGGATCCTACAACTACGCAGGTGTTGACGGCGAGTACGCAGGCATCCCCCACTACCGCTACGACTCCAAATACAATTCCGGTGACTATAACAGCGCCAACAATGTGCAGACCGACTATGCCTACGGTATGCGGACAGATATCAAGTTCTATTTGCCCAACGAGCCCGGCAGCGGCGGCAACAAGGACCTGTACGGCAATGATATGCAGTTCCAGTTCAGTGGTGACGATGACCTGTGGGTTCTGATCGATGGTCAGGTGGTATTGGATATCGGCGGTATTCACGGCGCAGAAGAAGGAATT
>JAZNSR010000159.1:0-3049 GCA_045591335.1 Faecousia sp. | reverse complement strand
CTTGTCGCATGGACAATATGAGCCCCTCTACAGCTTTTAGATGTGTGTATTTTCGTTTCTGCATAACAATACCCCCTGTGTAGTTATTATCCTACACAGGGGGCCTTTTGTCTATTGTCCGTTTTTACTGGTTCGGTTCACGAGACAACACCTTTTTTATATATGGAAATACCTCTTGATGTAGTTATGATTTCATATCATAAGCACTGAAAGGAAAAACAAAACTACAGCAATTCCTAAGGTAAGGAAAGGGGAAAATTGTATTATAAAAGAAGCGACATAAGCTTTCTTTTTTCGGAAAAGAACGGAAAAAACAATTCCCAAAATGCAAAATATAGGGGTAAGTAACAACAGAGCGGATGAACAATAATGGCAAATTGCTTTAAATGGTTCGTCCGGCGACCCCAAAGAGAAAAACATAATGCCTAAGAAGCTAAAAACCCATCCCCAAAGCACATACATGACAGAAAGCACAATGTTGCTCGTTTCGCAAATGATATCCCATTTGTCGTGAATAAGGGGCTTTAGCGTTTTCGATGGATTATTATGCATATAGGAGTAAATTGCGGAGGATTCATGCAAATCGCCTTCCCTGATAATAAATGTTTGGCCGCCAAATTGCAGGAGCAGCCATTTGCCAAGTAGTTGAAGTTGTTCAATATCTGCAAAGTAGCATTTGAATTCATGAATTCTTTCATTTTGGCGATAGATATTAATACATAAATAATTTTCGAAAACTTTATATTCGTAAGTGGATTCGCAAATTCGTTCTATGCTGCGCTTCAATACCTTGTTATATGTGAAAATGCCCTTAATGTGGAAAGTCGCACCAATAAAAAGTATGCCAAAAGCAAATCCCACCAAAATTGCTGGTGCAGATATTCCAATCAAGGATGCAATCAAAAAAACGCAAATCAAAGTGAATATAATCGGTTTCTTATAGAAGCTTCTTCTTTGCAGTCGGTATATTTCCTTGCATTCTTCTTTTGAAAAGGTAAATCGATAAGCTTCATTGGGTAAAATCTCGTTGTTTTGTTCTGTATGTGCTAAGCCTAACATTTCATCAACTGAAACACCGAATATTTCTTTTAACCGAATTAAATTATCAATGGTAGGGACAGTTTGGTCTTTTTCCCAAAGACTGATAGTTTGCCTGCTCACAAGTAGTTTTTGCCCCAGATCTTCTTGCGATAGCTCCAATTGTTTTCTGCATAGTTGTATTCTTTCGCCTATGGTCATAACACCGCCTCCTTTTTCTTGAAATTATTATATCAACAAGCGTAGAAAAAGAAAAGGACAGATCGCTTGATTTTGTCAAGCGGTGCTTGCTATGCGGTTATTTATTTCAAATATGCATAAAGAGAGAAAAAGACTATGTGTTTTTTGGGGGTGTTTTCACAGACCTTTTTTGTCGAAATTGTGGATCCAGTCGGATTTTAAAAGGAAAACCAGGAATACAATACTGCTTAAGGTCCAGGTGATGGGATATGCCCAGGAAACGGTGGTCAGCTGGTTAACAAATTTCACTGCTACAGTGATATAGCTCACCCGGAAAACGCACCAGCAGAACAGCATGGTGAACATGGGGACGGTGGCTTTTCCCGCGCCACGCATAATGCTGGCAACGCAATGGGAAAAGGCCATCAGACAAATGAACGGACAAATGGTGCGCATGTGCAGAACGCCAAAGGCAATGGATTCTTCGGAATCGCAGAAGAATTGGATCATTTGCGGGGCGAAGATATATAAAAGGATACCAATGGCAACCGCGGTCAGACAGCTGCAGGCAATGCCGAAGCTCACCCCTTTTTTCACCCGCTTATGCTGTCCCGCGCCCAGGTTTTGACCCACAAAGGTGGAAAGAGCCTGGGTGAAGCAGTTAACGGGCATGAATGCAAAGCCCTCCAGCTTGGAGTACGCGCCGCAGCCGGCCATGGCAGCAGAGCCGAAGCTGTTGATATTGCTTTGCACCACCACATTGGCAATGGAGATCACGCTGTTTTGCACGCCGGAGGGCAGACCGTAACGGATGATGGCCCAAAGGCTTTTTTTGTGGAAGCGGATCTCTTTCAGCCTTACCCGGTAGGGCGTGTCTGCCCGCATCAGGTGGATCAGACACAAAAGCGCGCTGACACCCTGGGAGATGGTGGTGGCAAGGCCTGCTGCGCCAACGCCGCAGCCGAAGCCCGCCACAAGCAGCATATCCAGCAGTACATTCAAAAGGGCGGAGCAGATCAGATAGTACAGAGGGTGGCGGCTGTCGCCCACTGCATGGAGAATACCCACGAAGATGTTATACATCACCGTGAAGAGAGCACCGTAAAAATAATAGCGGAAGTAAATAATGGATTGGGGGAGCACATTCTCCGGTGTGCCCATCCATTTTAAGATGGTGGGGGTTAAAGTAACGCCAATTACTGTTAGTACAACGCCGATCACCAGGCCGCAGGCAATGGCGGTGTGGATGGCTTTGCGCATTTCGCCGTATTCTTTGGCACCGTAGGCCCGGGCAATGATCACGCCTGCGCCCATGGCCAGACCGAAAAAGAAACTGACCATCATGAAGATCAGACTTCCGGAGGAGCTGACCGCAGCCAAAGCGTCATCGCCTATGTAATAGCCCACGCACCAGGCATCAAAGGCATTGTATAATTGCTGAAAAACATTGCCCAGCAGCACCGGCAGGGCAAAAAGCAGCATGCCCTTCCAAATGGGGCCTGTGGTCAGGGAACTGCGCTGAGAGTCCAAGGATAACACTTCTTTCTTTTGAATCTGCCTGGGTAACCCCCAATGAAACCGTCTGCGGCGGCTGGCGGATCTTTTGTCATTCACGCTTGCCAATTTTGTCAGTGGATACTTGGGGTATTATAGCACAGGCAATATGCAATGTCAAAAGGCATGAGCACTTTGAACCGAACCAGTAAAAACGGACAATAGACAAAAGGCCCCCTGTGTAGGATAATAACTACACAGGGGGTATTGTTATGCAGAAACGAAAATACACACATCTAAAAGCTGTAGAGGGGCTCATATTGTCCATGCGACAAGA
>JAZNSR010000158.1:0-4858 GCA_045591335.1 Faecousia sp. | reverse complement strand
GAACTTGGACTGCATGGTGAAGCCGTCCAGACGGCCGCCCGGGCCGATGACGATGTTACGAAGGCTCTGTGCGCAGAAGTCGATGATCCAGCCCATCTCAACGCGCTTGGGGTCGATATCCAGACGCTTCAGGCCCTTCTTTGCCAGCCATTCGTCGTCGTTGTTGCGCTCGTGCTGCATACGGGCGGTCAGAGCCACCATAGCCAGGTTGTGAGCGTTCATGATATCGTTGATATCGCCGGTCAGACCCAGGGAGAACTCGGTCATGGGCATCAGCAGAGCGTTGCCGCCGCCGGCTGCAGTGCCCTTAACATTCATGGTGGGGCCGCCGGAGGGCTGACGCAGAGCGCCGCCTGCGTTCTTGCCGATGTAGCCCAGGCCTTCGATCAGACCCAGGGAAACGGTGGACTTACCTTCACCGAAGGGGGTGGGGGTAACAGCGGTAACTTCAATGAACTTGCCGTCGGGCTTGTCTGCCAGACGCTTCATGACCTTGATGAAGTCGATCTTGGGGGTCTTGCCGTAGGGGATGATCTCATCCTCCAGCAGGCCCAGCTTCTGACGGAAATAATCCACAGAAGGCAGAGTCTTTTCAGCCTCTTCAGCGATTTGCCAGTCTTTGTAGATGGTGGGATCGAGCTTTACGATGCCTTTCTCATCCACGTACTTGCCATCAACAAAATTGATTGCCATAGTATGTTTCCTCCTTAAATTTGGTGCTTTCGCACATTAATAATATGTTTATTTCTCTTGGGCAATGGCTGCGTCCCGAATCAGACGCATGACCTTGCTGGTAAGAACACTGTTGATAACTGCCTGCTCCAGCTGGGCGTCGTAGGCCTCCTTCAGCTGATCCATGGTCAGGTTGTTTTGCCGGGCGATGAGGGCCAGCGCCTGACCGATCTCCTCCTCGGTGACTTCCAAGCCTTCCAGCTGCACGATCTCGTCCACCGCTGCCCGGGCCTTGATGGTGGCCAATGCTGCGGGGCGGGCATCCTGCCGGATGGTGGCTTCGTCGCTGCCGGTGAACTGGCAGTACATTTCCAGGGTTAGTCCCTGGTGGGCCAGCTGGGCTTTGAGGGTTTCTACCTGCTCTTCCACCGCAGCTTCCAGAGCGGCATCGGAGACGGTGAATTCCAGGGTTTCCGCGGCTTGCCGCAGCAAACGGTCCTGCAGATCCATTTCGCCCCGTTCGTCAGCATAGGCTTGCAGGCTTTCCTGCAGCTTGGTGCGCATTTCTTCCAGAGTTTGGCACTGGCCTACCTCCTGGGCGAAAACATCATCCAGCTGATGGGGGGTCTTGACCCGGATCTCTTTAATCACGCATTGGAACTCGGCAGCCTTGCCTGCCAGCTCCGGGGCGTGGTATTCGGCGGGGAAGGTGACTTTTACGGTAACCTTTTCTTCCACCACTTTATCCACCAGTTGTTCTTCAAAACCGGGAATAAACATGCCGCTGCCTAAAACCAGCGTTTGGTTTTGGGCGGTGCCGCCGGGAAATTGGACGCCGTCGCAGTACCCTGCGTAATCCAGCACTACCTCGTCACCCAATTCGGTGGGGCGGTCTGTGATTTTGGCGATCCGGGGGAACTGCTGCTGCAGCTGTACCAGCCGGCGGGTGACTTCTTCGTCGGTGATAATGTGACGGTCGTGACTGGCGGTCAGACCTTTATATGTAAAGCTCATGGAATATATTTCTCCTTTGGGTTTTTCGCGTTTGCTCCACCCAGAATCATAGCATATTTTAAGGGCAAACGCAATGGTTGTTTGCCCGTTTTTCAAATTCCTAGGGGATTATACAAATTTTTCTTGCAAAAACCAATATAGTTATGATATTTTATTTATAGTTTCTATCTATGGATTGGAGCAAGCTATGAACTATAACTATCTTCGCTATTTCTCTGTGCTGGCCCAGGTGGAGCATTACACCCTGGCAGCTGCCCGCCTGGGCATTTCCCAGCCCTCCTTGAGTGCAGCCATTCATCACCTGGAGGAAGAACTGGGAGATGTGCAGCTGTTTGAAAAGGTGGGCAGAAACATCCGCTTAACAGAGGAGGGCCGCTATTTCCGGGAAAAGGTGGATTTTGCTCTCCAGGAGCTGAACAATGCGTCTATGACTTTGCGGGAGAGCAAGACCAGCGCCCCGGTACTGATCCGCATGGGGGTGACCTCCGGGGCTATCAATGGCACAGTCGCCCGGCAGATCGCCCAGTATATCCGGGAAAATGAGCGTATCCGTTTTCGGATCACAGAGGGGTCATCGGAGGAGCTCATGGACATGGTGCAGCAGGAGAAACTGGATATGGCCATTGTGGACACCACCAGCCGTGACAGAAGCCTTCACTTCCGGAAGCTGATGCAGCGGAATTTCTGCGTGGCTTTGCCCGCAAACCATCCGCTGGCAGAGGCGGGCGCGCTGCTGCCCCGGCATATTTCGGATGATCCGCAGATCGTGTTCAATTCCAATCTGGAAAACACCTTCGGTCAGTGGGCCAGCGGTACGCCGGTGAAGGAACGGGTGGTCTGCTCGGTGAACACTGCCCAGGCTGCGTTGGAGCTGGTGGCGGTGGGGGTGGGCATCTGCGTGATGAGCGCGGAGTGCATGCAGCCCCGGGAGGATGTGCGTTATGTGCCTCTGCATAACTGGCACCAGGCACTATATATGTGTATTCTCTATGATAAATGGCTGGAGCCGCCTGTATGGGCTTTTGGCGATCAGCTGGTCAGCATTTTGCGGCAGCAGGATCAGAATATATAGTAATGTATTGTATTATTTAAGTGGATTGGAAGTAAAAAAGAGGAGATAACATGGGCTATTTATTTTTAGCGCTTGCATTGGGGGCAGGTATCACCAAGGCTTATTGCGGAAAACGGCTGGGCAATGCCACGGAGAAAATGGCAGATGCGGTGTCGGTGAACTTGTTCCGCATGGTTTTGTGTATCATCATCGGCTTTGTTTTGATTTTGGTCAAAGGAGATTTTGACTACATTTTGCCCAATGCCGGTGCGCTGGTGATCATGGCGGTTTCGGGCGTTGCCACCTCGGTGTTTTTGGTCACCTGGTTGCTGTTTGTGAACCGGGGCGTGTATTTGCTGGTGGAAGTATTTTTGATGCTGGGCGTGCTGGTGCCGATTTTGACATCTGCTTTTTGGTTTGGGGAAACTGTTTCCTGGGCTTAGTGGGTGGGCATTGGTCTGCTGTTTTTGGCCACTGTGATCTTGTGTTCTTATAACAACACCCAAAAGAAAAAGCTGGATGTTGTGTCTATGGGATTGTTGATTTTATGCGGCTTATCCAACGGTTTGGCGGATTTTATGCAGAAGCTGTTTGTGCAGACCGCACCCGAGATCCCGGTTTCGGTTTTTAATTTCTATACCTATGTTTTTTCATCGGTCACTTTACTTCCGATGCTGCTGGCAGTAACCGCAAAAGCAAAGGGTTCCGCGTTGGGGGATTTCGGCAGGATCGTGAAAAAATCCGGCTGGTTGATTGCCATTATGGCAGTTTGCTTGTTTATGAACTCTTATTTTAAAACCGTGGCAGCCGGTTATTTGGAGGCGGCGCAGCTGTATCCGCTGAATCAAGGGGCTTCGCTGATCCTTTCCGCTTTGATGGCAACGGTGATTTTTAAAGAAAAATTTACGGTCAAAACCTTTTTGGGTATATTGGCCGCATTGTCAGCAATTTTGGTTATGAATCTATTATAAGGATAAAAGGGCATTGCATCGCAAACTGCAATGCCCTTTTGAATTTAGGTAGGAAAAAGGACGGGCAGTGGGGAATAGGGTATAAGCAGGGATAAAAAAGTGCGGTTTGTCCCAGTTTATGGAGGTGATGGCGATGCTCGCTGCAGTATGGCTGATGCTCAGCGGACTGATGTATTCCTTGCAGCTGTCCACCGGAAGCTTCCCCAAGCCTTTGACCCGGCAGGAGGAGGAACATTATCTGGCACTGGCAGCCCAGGGGGACCTGGAGGCCAGAAATATACTGATTGAACGGAATTTGCGCCTGGTGGCCCATGTTATGAAAAAATACTATGCCCAGGCATCGGACCAGGAAGACCTGATCTCCATTGGTACGATTGGCTTGATCAAAGGGATCACCACCTTTGACCCCAGCAAGGGCGCACGGCTGGGGACTTATGCGGCCAAATGTGTGGAAAATGAGATTTTGATGCAGTTTCGCAGTCAGCGCAAGTCCAGCCAGGATGTGTCGCTTTCGGACTTTATTGAGACCGGCACGGAGGGAGCAAACCTGGAGCTGATGGATGTGGTGGGCCAGGATACGGATTTAATGGAGCAGGTCAGCACCCGGGAGCAGCTGCGTCTGCTGTGCAAGGCGGTTGACCGGGTTTTGACAGACCAGGAGCGGCAGGTGATCCGCCTGCGTTACGGTCTGGGCGGGTGTACCCCTTGCCGTCAGCGGCAGGTGGCCCAGCAATTGGGCATCAGCCGTAGCTATGTATCCCACCGCGCTTAATGTAAACGATGAAAAGAGGCAAACAGTGGGAGCATAGACTACATAAGCGGCCATTCATCACCACAAAAATATTGATTTTTCTATATTTATCCATCAATCTATCTATCAATCAATCCTAACTACGATGACAGAGCATGGACAAGCTACGAACAAGCCCAATTCAACAGACAACCGCACATCGCCGCCGCAGGCGTGCGATGTACGAGCAACTATGGCATTTTGCCGTCAAATGCCGCTTGTTAGGAACACCCTAAGACCCACGAAGGATATGTCATTCCCCACGGGGAGCATATTCTGCCGGACAGCTCCCGTCAAGGCTCCGCGAATGCTGACGCAATCGCCACCAGCCGACCACTGTGGGCCCTGGGCGGACGCTGA
>JAZNSR010000157.1:0-12155 GCA_045591335.1 Faecousia sp. | reverse complement strand
CTGCTCATTTCTTTACACCACACTCAGTAGGGAATGCATTTATGCATTCCTATAAGGAGCGGAAAAATCCTATGAGGAACGGATAAATCCGTTCCCTACAATTACATTTTGCATTTTGCACTTTGCATTCTGCATTCTCAGCTTTTATAAAAGTTCCGGGGCAGGCGGAATGGCCGGCCCCGATTTTTCGTGCTTTGCTTTATTTATTTTCATGCACAGCCACATCGCCGATCTCGCCCACTTCAAAATAGGCATCCAAAATGGCTTTTGCAACGGTGGCCAGGGTGGAACCGTGGCCTGCCTGCTCGCCGTAAATGGCAATGGCGATCTGGGGGTTGTCGTAGGGGGCGAAGCATACGAACGCACCGTGGTCGGAATAGCCCTTTCTGGCGTGCTGGGCAGTGCCGGTTTTGGCACAGATGGTTATGCCGTAGTTGTTAAACACCTTCCAGGCAGTGCCGCCCACTTCGTGAGCCACCATGCGCATGCCTTCCTTATAAGCTTTATAGGCTTCATCGGAAATATTCAGCCGGCTCAGCACCTCCGGCTCGCTCTTATAGATCAGCTCCTGGTAATCGGAGGATACGATTCGGTTCATAAAGGTGGCCTTGTAGCGCACGCCCTGGTTTGCCAGGGTGGTAGCGTATACGCAAAGCTGAATGGGGGTGAATTTATTATCGGACTGACCGATGGCAGCCAGGATCTGGTCGCCTTGGTACCAGCCGGGGTTTTCGGGGTACAGCTTTTGCTTGGTTTCTTTGTTGGCCCGCTGTCCGGGCGCCTCCGGCAGCTCAATGCCCGTGGGCTCGCCCAGACCAAGACCCTTGGCGGTGGCATCCATGGCGGAAAGGCGGATGTTATCGCCCAGCCAGTAGAAATAGTAGTTGCAGGAGTATTGCAGGGCGCCTGCGGCGTTCAGGTCACCGTGGGTGCCGTTGCCGCTGGAATAACGCAGACAGGTGGGGCGGAAGCCCGTATCTGCATATTCCAGGTAAATACCCATATCGGTGATCACTTTTTCCGCATCGATCACACCGGAATCGATGCCCGCAACCACCATGGACATTTTATAGGTGGAGCCGGGGGGATAGCTGGCCAGCAGTGCCCGGTTAAACAGGGGGTCATGCTCTGCGTTGAGGATCTCATTGTAATTCTCAAAGAAGGTGTTCAGATCGTAGGTGGGGTAGCTGCCGCAAACCAAAACCTGACCCTGCATATCCATGACCACCACAGCGCTGCCGGCGGCATCCTGGCCGTCTTCACCCTCTTCCAGGTTGTGCAGTTCAGTGGTCATTTCTGCCAGGGCTTCCTCTGCCACCCGCTGCAGGTTGATGTCGATACTGATTTCCACATTGGTGCCAGCCTTGGGCTCTCTTTCGTAAACCGAGGAGATCAGCGTACCGTCGGAAGAAACTGTGTCGATCCGCCAGCCGTCAATGGCGTGCAGATATTCTTCGTATTCTGCCTCCAGGCCGGTCTGACCAACTTGGGCGTCCATTTCGTAGCCGTCCAGGGTTTTGTAGTATTCCCATTGCTTGGCGGTCATGCTGCCCACATAGCCAATAACATGGGAGGCGTATTTGGTGTGGACCTCCCGGACGGTGGAGGCCTCCGGGTTTAATCCGGGGATGTTCAGCTCCACCACGGAGGAAAGGGCATCGTCGTCTGCGTCAGTGATAAACACAAAGTTACCCAAACTGGTGACGCAGTTGCGCAGGGAGAGCTCATAGCGCAGGCCGATGACCTTCCGGGCTTCGTCGTCGGTCCAGCTTTCCGGCAGACTGTATATCTTTCGCAGCTTTTCTACCAGCAATGGCGCGGTGATGTCTGAGTCAATGTCCTCAATGTAGGTGAGAAATTTTTGGAAATACCCTTGCTGCACCGTGCTGTATTCTTCAAATTTATAGGTGAAGGGACGCTCAGCGGATACGGGGAAGCTGTCGTTATATTCAATATTCAGTTCATCGCAATGCTTTACCAGCCGGTACAGATAATCGTTGGTGCCGTCTGCGGACAGAAGCACATAATGGTTGATGACCAGGTCGTAGCTGGCCCGGTTGCTGACCAAAACATTGCCGTTTCGGTCCAAAATCTCGCCCCGGGCTGCCCGGACGCGGGTCTTGGTGGTAAAGGTGGAGATGTTGCTGGTGTTGCCGCCGGTTTTGATGATCTGCAGGTCATAAAGCCGGAAGGCAAAGAAACCGATGATCAACAGAAAGATCGTCAGCAACAAATATGCGCGAAAACGGGTTATTCTTTCCATGTTTCTCCTCCGAGAGTTTCGATGGACTTACAAATGGGATACAGAATCAGAATAGAGGGCAGGCTCAGGGCGGTGGTGATCAAAAATCCCAGGAATCTGCCCGGCAGGGTCAGCTCTAAAAACAGACCCATCAGGAAGGTCACTGTTTCATAAAGCACCAGCGAGATGCCTGCGCAAAGGCAGGTGGCGCCCAGGCCCCTTTGCAAAAATGCCTGCTGTACTATGGGGGCAAGAATTCCCAAAACGGTGATGAGTACCATGGAGTAGTACCCCGGCGCGGTGCCGGAAAACAGGTAGAGCATGGATGCGACCAGCGCAAATATGCTGCTGCGGTGAGCACCCTCGGTCATGCAGATCACAAAAATTGCAGGGGGGATCAGATCGGTGGTGGCGCCAAACAGACGAAACCGGCATAGGATCACATCCTGCAGCACGGAGATCGCCAGCAACACCAGGGCATACAGCGTCCAGCGCAGGATGGACCGTCGCTGCTTTTTGGTCAGATACAGCTTTTGCCACAGGCCGCTGCTGCGTTTATCCGGCTTGAATTCATACTTTTTTGCCATGGCGATCACCCAACCTCAAATTCTGTGATCACGAAGACCTGCTCCATCTCGTTGATGTTTACCGCAGGGT
Organism: Faecousia sp.; assembly: GCA_045591335.1. Lineage (GTDB taxonomy): Bacteria > Bacillota > Clostridia > Oscillospirales > Oscillospiraceae > Faecousia. The sequence continues at coordinate 9,256 of JAZNSR010000157.1, read as the reverse complement.
CTACAATGGCGAATTTGGCAACGCCGGTATCGTCATAGCCGGCATCGATCACATTACCCAAAACCAGGCCACGGGGGTATACTGTAGAGCCGGTGGTCACTACCTGGTCGTTAATATGGATGATGGCGTTACTGGGCAGGTAGTTCATAATGAGCAGGTCGGGCATATCCACTGTGTAGCCGCCCTTGATCATGCCGTTGTAGCCGGAGGAGGAGATAGTGGCGCTGATTTCCAGAGAGGAGTCCAAAACGCTTTTGACAATGGAATAGTTAGGGCCCACCTCGCTGACCAGACCCACCAGCTCGCCGTTGGCGGTGATGGCGCACATGTTTTCCTGGCTGCCCATGTTTGCACCCTGGTTGATGGTGAAGGTCTTGGACCAGTCGTTGGAGTCCCAGGAGATAATATAGCCATCCACATATTGATAATCCGGGTTGGAGGTTTTCAGCTCCAGCATATCCCGCAGCCGCTCGTTTTCACGGGCCAGGGAGTCTGCCAAACGGGCGTCGTCCCGCATTTGGGCAAGCTGCTCTTTCAGCCGTTCGTTTTCGGTGGAGAGGGCCTCGTAGCCAAAAATATAGCTGTAAATCAGCTCCGCACCGTCCGCCAGCTTGCTGACGCCGGTACGGATGGGAGTCAGTACACCCTTGACCATCAGGTCCGGGATGCTCATATCCGTCAGTCCGCTGACTACGCCCAAGGTTACGGCCAGCAGTACGGTTACGATCAAAACCACCGTTATACGGCGGGTAAAAAAGCGTCTCATGGTGTTTCCTCCATCATTTCAGGGGCAATTTGGTTCAGTATTGTGCTTAACCGGCACACCGGCAGGCCAACCACATTGAAATAATCTCCTTCCAGCCGGTCTGCAAACAAGGCAGCGCCGCTTTGGATGCCGTAGCTGCCTGCTTTGTCCATGGGGTCGCCGGTGCGGATATAGGCATGGATCTCCCAGTCGGACAAAGGGCGGAAGTGGATGTGGGTGATCTCTGTGTGGGTTACGGCTTGGTCGCCGTATAAAACGGTCATGCCGGTCATTACCTGGTGGGCTCGGCCGGAAAGCAGCTTTAGCATCCGGAATGCATCGGCCTCGTCCTTTGGTTTGCCCAGGATCTGTCCGTCGCACACCACAATGGTGTCTGCGGCAATGACCAGATCCTCCGGGCCACGCTCAATGGCAGCAGCCTTCCGGGCGCTGACCCGGCCCACCTCCACATCGGGGGTGCTGTTGGGGTCCATGGTCTCGTCAATATCCGCAACCTGCACCGTAAAGGGAATACGGAACAGGCCCAGCAGCTCCCGCCGCCGGGGCGACTGGGAAGCGAGAATAATATTCATAGAAGTGTCCTTTCAAATCTATATTTATCACTCTGTTAGAAAGATAAATAGCTGATAGCTTATAGTGGATAGCTTATAGTGAATGTGTCAGCTTTGCTGACTGATTGAAATTATTTGCAAAGCAAGTACCTTCACTCTCAACTCTCAACTATCAATTATCAACTTGTTTTTGAACGCAAAAACAAGATTTACTCCAACCCTCTTAAATACAGTCCTCTGGTGCACGCGCCGGGGTCAAAGGGCATGGGGTTGTTCCAGGCAGCCAGCACCTGGTCCACCTCTCTGAGGTTTTCAGTGGTGAAATAAAGGCGGGTGGCCCAAACTCCCAGCCGTGCCAGGTCATCCCGGCGGTCCAGCCAATTGAGTTTTTTGCCGTTGAGCAGCACGCTGCGGCAGCTGTTGCCGTCTTTGATAATGGGGAAATCCGCGCCGGTCTTGTCCGTGAGCTTGGCGGGGGCCAGGTGGCAGCTGCATTGGCCGGTCTTACCTTTGATTAGGCAATTTTCCGTGACCATCAAGGGCATCCGCCCGTAGCACAGGATCTCAGCAGGCACAGCCTTGTTCACATCCCGGATCTGGGAAAGGGTCATTTCAAAGCTCAGGCAGGCAGACCGCAGCTCCATCTCCCGGGCAGCATATATGGCGTGGGAATTGTATAGATTCAAGCCAAAGTCGCCCCGGCTGCGCATACCGCACTCCCGGGCGGTCAGCAGCATACCCAGGTTGCCAACCAGCACTTCATGGACACCCAGGGCCTTTACCTGGCGCATTTTGGTGGCCATACCCGGCAGATCACCGTCGTGGGCGATCCGGGGCAGCACGGCGCAAACATGCACGGCGTTTGCCAGCTGGGCGGTGAACTGGGGATCCGCTGCTAAAATGTGCAGAGGTACATACAGCACCGCAGGCTGCATTTTCAGCAGCCGGCCGGTGATCTGTTCCCGGGTGGTGACCTGCACGGTCAGCTCCGGCGCATGGCGGGCATCCGGGAAGTTGGGCAGCTTCCTGGGCCGGCCCAGCTGGGGCACTTCATGCCTTGCCCGCTGGGCGGTGAGGGAATTCAAAACATCTCTGCGCAGGGCGTTGATGGCAGCGGCGGAAATGGATAAGCCATGTTCCACCCGCACATGGGCATCCACGCAGTAGTAGGGTGTACCGCCGGTTTTACTCAGCCGGGCGATCAGATCATCCTCTGTCAGCTCCACAGACCGGGCAGGCTCCGGCGCAGGGCCGTCAGCGGTGCATACCCGGCCCTCCGGGTCGGTAACTGCCAGGCTGAACCGGTTGGCTTGTACCAGGGCGGTGAAGGTGACGGGCACCAGAGGTGCTTCCGTGGCTTCATAGCTTTGGCGGATCTCCTTGAGCCATGCGGCATTTTCCGAGCGCTCATCCCGGTAGCCAAACATGTGCTGGCCAAGTTTGGCCTTATAATAGCCGTCGGTAAAGCCCTGTCGGTTAAAGGCGGTCATGAGCTTTTCGGCCATATCCCGGGTCACATTGCCCTGGTTTAAGGCGCGGCGGTAGACCTCTGTAACCGCAGCTACATATTCCGGACGCTTCATGCGGCCCTCCAGCTTGATGCTGGCAACGCCCATTTTTTCCAGCTCCTGTAGGTAGGTCACCAGGCAGTTATCCTTTAGGCTCAGAGGATGCAGATTCTGATAACGTCCGTAGCCGTAGCACTGACGGCAGGGCTGGGCGCAGCGCCCCCGGTTGCCGGAGCGTCCGCCTATGGCGGCAGACAGATAGCACTGGCCGGAATAGCTCATGCACAATGCGCCGTGGGCGAAAACCTCAATTTCAATGGGGGAATTGGCGGTGATGTAGCGGATCTCCTCCCGGCTTAGCTCTCGGCTCAGCACCACCCGGCTCAACCCCCATGCAGCGCAAAGCTGCACACCGGGCAGAGAGTGGATGGTCATTTGGGTGGAGCCGTGGATGGGGATGTGGGGGGCGATCTGCTGGCACAGACGGATCACGCCCAAATCCTGCACAATAAAGGCATCCACACCGCAGCCTGCGGCCTGGCGGATCAGCTCGTAAACCTCGGGCAGCTCTTTGTCTGACACCAGGGTGTTCAGAGTCAGATGTACCGCAACCCCGCGCACATGGCAATATTTCACAGCTTCGGCCAGGGTTTGAGGGGTGAAGTTCTTGGCACTCTGGCGGGCATTATAGCTGCCGCAGCCCAGGTATACGGCATTGGCACCATTTTGCACCGCTGCCCGCAAGGCCTCCATCGAACCGGCCGGCGATAAAAGTTCCAACATAACGATCTCTCCAAAAGCTTATCTTACAATTTGGCATACTCTCATACATTATAGCACAAGTCAACCGCCACCGCTACCCCGATTCCGGAAAAAATAAAAAAATTTACAAATAAATAAAGGTGATTCTCTTAATAAATTGGAATTTGAAAATATATTTGGAATTTATAGGATATTGTGCTATACTGTTACAAGATATACAGAAAGCGGTGAAGGTTTATGGAACGCGCCCTTTATAATACCTATGTGGACATTTTAAAGACCCAATTGGTGCCGGCCATGGGATGCACAGAGCCCATCGCGGTGGCCTATGCCGCAGCCCTGGCTGCCCGGGCCCTGCGCAAGTCAGAAACTGCCGGCCCTGCCTTTGTGCGGCGTGTGCATATCAGCGTCAGCAGCAATATTATTAAGAATGTAAAAAGTGTGATCGTGCCCAATACGGATGGCTTACATGGCCTGGAAGCGGCGGCTGCCGCGGGCGTTGTGGCAGGCGACCCCAACAATAAGCTGCTGGTGATCTCTCAGGTGACCCAGGCGCAAAAGGCGCTGATCCGGGAGTTTTTGCAGCAGGCGGAGTTTGTGGTGGAGGAGTCGGATTCCGGGGAGCTGTTTGATATTTTGATCACCCTGTCTTCTGATTCTCACACTGCCCAGTGCCGTATTGCAGGTACCCATACCAATGTGGTGCGCATTGCCAGCGACGGTACCACTGAGCTGGAAAAGAGCCTGGCGGCAGAATCCAATGAGGAGCACAGTCAGCTGGAGGCGCTGCAGATCGAGCAGATCGTGGAATTTGCCGGGATCGTGGATATTGCGGATGTAAAAGAAGTGCTGGACCGTCAGATCCGGTGCAATATGGATATTGCCAAAGAGGGTTTGGAAAACCCCTATGGCGCCCGGATCGGACAGGTTTTGCTGAAGGCCCGGGGCAACGATCCGGTGACCCGGGCAAGAGCCTATGCCGCCGCAGCCTCCGATGCCCGTATGGGCGGCTGTGAAAAGCCGGTAGTCATCAATTCCGGCTCCGGAAACCAGGGTATCACCACATCTATCCCCGTGATTATTTACGCAGAGCACCTGGGCAGTACCCAGGAGCAGCTTTACCGGGCTTTGGTGGTGTCTAATTTGGTGACGCTTCACTTAAAATGCGGTATTGGTCCGTTGTCTGCCTATTGCGGCGCGATCAGCGCAGGCTGCGGCGCGGCAGCCGGTGTGACCTGGCTTTATGGCGGCGGTTTTAAGGAGATCGCCCACACGGTGGTGAATGCCTTGGCCATTAATTCCGGCGTGATCTGCGACGGGGCAAAGGCCAGCTGTGCAGCTAAGATCGCTTCTGCGGTGGAGGCGGGATTGCTGGGCATGGAAATGTACCGCCAGGGCAGCCAGTTCCACGGCGGTGACGGCATCGTTAGCAAGGGCGTGGAAAACACCATCCGCAATGTGAGCCAGCTGGCAAGTCAGGGTATGCGCAAAACCGACACAGAAATCATTAAAATTATGCTGCAGGTGTAAATATGGAACGATTAAGAAATATTAAATTATTTTTGTTTGACATGGATGGTACGCTGTATTTGGGGGACCGGCTTTATGACTTTACCAAGGATTTGCTGGCAGCCATCCGCAATAGCGGCGGGCGGTATATGTTTATGACCAACAACTCCTCCAAAAGCGTGAATGCCTATATTGAAAAACTGAAAAAGCTGGGCATTGAGGCCAATAAAGAGGAGTTCATCACTTCCTCCCAGGCCACTGCCTGGTATTTGAAAAAACACCACGCCGGGCAGACATTGTATGTGTGCGGCACTCAGTCTTTAAAGCAGGAGCTGGAAGAAAACGGTTTTACTCTCACAGAGGATGTGGACAAGACCCAGTGCATTGTAATGGGCTTTGATACAGAACTGAATTTCAAGAAGCTCCACGATATCAGCTATATGCTCTGCACCCGGGAGCTGCCGTATATTGCCACGAACCCGGATTATGTGTGCCCCACGGAGTTTGGTTCTGTGCCCGATTGCGGCAGTGTGTGTGATATGATATTCAATGCCACCGGTAAGCGGCCTGTGGTCATTGGCAAGCCGGAGCCGCTGATGCCGCAGCTGGCTATGGAGCATACGGGCATGTCCCAGGCGCAGACCGCAGTGATCGGCGACCGGATCTATACGGATGTGAAAAGCGGCTTGAATGCAGGCGCGCTGGCAATTCTGGTCATGTCCGGCGAGACCACCCAGCAGATTTTGGAGGCTTCTGCGGATAAGCCCGACTTGGTTTTGGACCACGCAGGTCAGATTATGGAATATTTGAAATAATAAGAGGGCGTTGCAGTTCAAATCTGCAACGCCCTTTATGCGTGATGCGTAATTAGTTTCGGAAGCCGGCAATGATTTTTTGCAGCCGTTCCAGTGGCATCTGCCTTCTGCGGCTGTCCATGGCAGCTACGGTCTTGCGCATGAGCGCGCTCCATTCCAAAGCGCTGCGGTGGCCGTCCATGCCGGTGGTCAGATAGGGGCAGGGGACAATGCCCTGGTTTCCGAATTTTTTTGCAAAGATCTTGTCCATGCCCAAAGCCAGGGCATAGGGGGCTAAATTGTGGAAATAATCGGAGTCCTGCAGGTTGATCCGGCGGATTTCGTTTTTATCCACAGTCAAAAGGTAATAATAGAAGCCCAACACAGAAGCTGCAGCCTGCCGGCCTTCTTCCGTGCGGCGTCCGCCAAAGCTGAGCATGAGGCCTGCCAGCAGCTGCGCCCCGGGCACCAAAAAGCCGATCAGCGGCACTCCGCCCAATAATCCCAGGCAGCCCCAAACAGCAAATTGGATCAGCGCTACCCATACCTTGGATTTGTTGAGCAGCAGCAGACTGTCTGCCCAGGGGTGCATGGACCAGGCGGATAGGCCGCCCAAGCCGGCAAACAAAACCGCCAAGGGCCATTGGAGCCATGCGCCCGCGCCTAAAGCCAGGCCCAGGGCGAAGCCGCCAAACACACCCACACCGGCGCAAAGCAGCCGGAAGATCTTGGGATTGCCGGAGCCCTTTTTCAGCAGGGGGCGTACATTGGAGGAAAGATTGTTCATTTTCACGCAGAAATTGGCATACCGGCGGCTGGTGGTGTCCACCTCACGCTTGCCGGAGAACAGGTTGTTGAAGCATTTTTGTTCAAAGCTGCTGCGTTCATTGCCCATGTCCATACGCTTGTGCAGGATCACCCGCTGATTGCGGTCCAGCTGGATCAGCACATAACCCAGCTGTGCCCAGGTCAAAACCAGCATGTTTACCTGCGCGCCCTGCATGGTCAGCACGCTGCCCAGCTCACCGGCGCTGTAGCCCGCGGGGGGCAGAGGGGATTTTTTGGGGATAAAGGGTGCGCAGCGCAGGAACAGGATCCAGTACAGCAGCGCCAGCACGCTAAAAACGATCATTGCGGTATCGTCGAAGGTAGTGTCTGTAAGGAAAATGGGGGAGCGGGCGAACATATCCTGGTCCACATTCAGGATCATGTTCAGAGTCTCATGATCCTTCATGGTTTTCAGAGAATTGCCGGAGATCATCATGCCGGAATAGGTGGATGCCAGCTCCTGCTCGATGCTTGCCTGGTGGTAGCCGCTGGTGAAGGCGGGCTTGGAAGTGACCTCACCGGGCAGCGTTACGGAGAATTCCATGGTGTCTATAGTGTGGTCAAAGCCACAGAGCAGAGGGATATTTACCTGGGTAGTGCCGGATTCGGTCACTTGCAGTACATTATCCAGAGAATAGCTGATAACAAAGGTGGGCTCACCGCCAATTGCGCCTGCAGCAGTCAGGTCCACATAGATCACGCCGTTACCGCCCCGGGTACGCACACGGCCGCTGCCCAGCCGAATGTTTTGGGCGTTGCCGGGCAGGGGGTATAAAATGGTTTCGTCGGGATCGCCCACCCGGACAGACAGCATTTGGGTGACCTGGCAGCCCCCATCCGCGTCCACCACGGCCTGGATGGAAAGACGGGAAACGGCAGCATCGGCCGATACGCTGAGCGTAAGCGCCAAAAGCAGCATGGCAATAGAAAGAAAAATCAGAAGCTTGCGCACACCGCCGCCCCCCTTTCGACAAAAGTTTTTTGTATTTTACCACAGAGTGATGGGAAAAGCAAGGAAAACAACGGGGTTTCCATTGAATTTCCTTGCCTTTTTTCCGGAAAGCAGGTATACTGAAGCCAATGAATGTGGGGGTGAGGAATATGCAGCTGGCCTATCGCAGAATCAAAGCCGGGCAGGGACATGCTGCCGGGCGGGCCTTGCTGGAGGAGCTGTACCGGGCAAAAACGGACAGCCCCATGCCGGAAATTTGCGTCACGCCCCGGGGCAAGCCTTATTTTGCTGTTGAGCAAAATATTTATAACCTGCATTTTTCTATTTCTCATACGAAAAATCATGTGTTTTGTGCGCTCAGCGAAAAGCCTGTGGGTCTGGACGCGGAGGAAAAAGACCGGAGCATTGATTTACGGTTGGCGGAAAAAATCCTTTCCCCCGGGGAAAGGCAGCGGTTTGCGGCGGAAAAAGACCCCCAAGCTGCCTTGTTAAAGCTTTGGGTTTTGAAAGAGGCGGCCGCAAAGCTGAGCGGCCAGGGGCTGCAGGGCTATCCTAATCAAACGGATTTTACGCCCCGTGACCCCAGAGTGCAGGAAATCGACGGTTGCTATGTGGCAATTTTGGAATAGTGAGGAAACAGATATGTTATTTGATACCCATGCCCATATGGATGACCGGGCATTTGACACAGACCGTCACCAATTGTTGACGGGGTTGAAAGACATGCTGATTATGAATCCCGGCTGCAGTCTGGAATCTTCCCGGAACGCCTGCGCGTTGGCGGAACAATATTCCTTTGTCTATGCCGCTGTGGGCTCTCACCCGGATGCGGCAGATGAAGTCAATGATGCCGTGCTGGAGGAATATAAAAAGTTATGTAAACTTGACAAGGTGAAGGCCATTGGCGAGATTGGCATTGATTATCATTATGAAGACATTCCCCGGCAGCTGCAATTGCAGGCTTTTCGGATGCAGATGGAGCTGGCCCGGCAGGTGAATCTGCCGGTGATCGTCCATGAGCGGGAGGCCCACGAGGACGGCATGGCGGTGGTGCGGGAATTTCCGGATGTAACCGGCGTGTTCCATTGCTATTCTGGCTCTGCGGAAATGGCCAAGCAACTGGTGGACCGGGGCTGGTATATCGGTTTTACCGGTGTGCTGACCTTCAAAAATGCCCGCAAAGCCATTGAGACTGCCATGGCCATTCCTTTGGAGCGGATCGTTTTGGAAACCGATTGCCCCTATATGGCCCCGGAGCCCTTCCGGGGCAGGCGCAATGATCCCGGTTATTTGTTCCGCATGGCGGAAAAGCTGGCGGAGATTCGGCAGGTTTCTTTGGAAGAAATCCACGCCATCACCACAGAAAACGGTAAAAGACTGTACAGGATTTAAAACAACGCCAGGGCTTTTGACTTGCCCTGGCGTTCTTTCGTAAATTTTAATTTTTCCGCTTTGCCTCCCCTTTAGGGGAGGTGGCACGAAGTGCCGAAGGGGTTCTGTAAAAACCGCATAAATTCTGGATTATTTACCCCTCAGTCGCCTACGGCGACAGCTCCCCTGTAGGGGAGCCTTAATTCGCTAAATTA
>JAZNSR010000156.1:0-14651 GCA_045591335.1 Faecousia sp. | reverse complement strand
CAGCTTGAGCTCCAGGGCCTTCTTCAGCACGAAGCGGGTCTGGGGCATGGGTCCCTCGAAGGAGTCCACCAGCAGCAGCACGCCGTCCACCATCTTGAGGACGCGCTCCACCTCGCCGCCGAAGTCCGCGTGGCCGGGGGTGTCAACGATGTTGATCTTGGTGTTGCCATAGTGCACGGCGGTGTTCTTGGCCAGGATGGTGATGCCGCGCTCGCGCTCGATGTCGCCGGAGTCCAACACGCGGTCAACGGTCTGCTGATTCTCGTGATAGGCGCCGCCCTGCTTGAGCATCTGGTCGACCAGGGTGGTCTTGCCGTGGTCAACGTGGGCAATGATGGCAATGTTGCGAATGTCTTCGCGGATCATATGGTAACATCTCCTTTACCAGAGGCGCTGCCTCTGCACTCTGCCAAAGGGCCACAGGCCCTCTGGACTCCCTTTTCCGGCCCTTTGGGCCGGTTTGATATTGACATGTTTTTGTGGATGAACAAGGGAAACGTCCGCCGAAGGCGGAAATGGGATTCCAAAGGGGCTTTGTCCCTTTGGCAGGGTGCAGGGACGGCGTCCCTGCTTACAGTCTGTTTGCCGTTTCCGCCAGTTCGAGGCCCTCGTTGTTTTCGCAGGCCAGGCGGATTGACCACTCGTTTTCGAACAGCAGCACGTCGCGGTCACGGCTGTCCTTGGCGCGGCCGGAGGTGGAGGTCAGCTTCAACTTGTCGATCTTATTGACCACCACGATAACCTTGTGGCCCAGCTCCAAAGCCTTTTGCAGCACAAAGCGGGTCTGGGGCATGGGGCCTTCCGCAGCGTCAACCAGCAGCAAAACGGCGTTGACCATTATTAAAATGCGCTCCACCTCGCCGCCAAAGTCTGCGTGGCCGGGGGTGTCCACAATATTGATCTTCATATCCTTATACTGCACCGCAGTATTCTTTGCCAAAATGGTGATGCCACGCTCCCGTTCCAGGTCGCCGGAGTCCATGACCCGGTCCACAGTGGCCTGGTTTTCCCGGTAGATCCCGCCTTGCTTCAGCATTTCGTCCACCAGGGTGGTTTTGCCGTGGTCAACGTGGGCAATAATGGCGATATTTCTGATGTTTTCCTGAGTTGCCATAGAATATCCTTCTTTCTCATGTTCCTAACCTAAAAAATATAGCACAATCCATGCAATAATGCAATCCCCATCCATTCAAATTATATAGTCCAGTAATCAGTTATTTTTCAAAACCACAATCCATATTACACAAGCTGTTTTGCAATCATCTATCTTGTACTTTACTTCGCGAATATACTTAAAAACGCCACAAACATTGACTGTGAAAAACCTAATTCTTGATTTTCTACTGTTATCAAATATAATAGAGAATAACAAGCACAACTTCACTAATTGGAGAGGTAATTTATGTTCGTAAGGGAAAAATGGTATTTCGTTGGCAAAGCAACAGTTTGGAAAGCATCCCACATTCTATTCCCCTATTCCAAATAACTTAACAAGGAGACACCAACATGAACGAATACGAAGTTTTTATTGAGGACATCAATTCTTGCGGCGGTGAACAGTACGCAAAGAAAGAACTAATTGAAGTCGAAGCAGACAGCCCTGAAAGCTATGTCAAAGAAAATGGCAGATTTCCCATTATTGACATTTCCCAAAATGCCAATGGCGATACCGTTATTACTACTGGTGATGGCAATGGTAATTTTTTGAAATACATTTTCACAGAATAAACTTATTAATATGTTAGCGTTAAGTCGGCACCCAGTTAGGGTGCCGACTTGTATTTGTATTACAGAATAAAGGTAGTTTTTCACGGTCAAGGTAGGGGCAGAAAACGGTGTGTTTTACAAAAGCCAATGAAAAACACACTATTTTATTAGGCTAATAATTGTTAATCTGATGGATTATTGGGTGCGTTTTGAATAAATACCAATTTCAACTACTAACTGGACTATATAACATTCAAAAAGATTTAACAATTGCTTGCCTTGACCGTGGAAACATGCTGTGTTATGATAAAACATACGATTAAAAAGGAGAGTGACGGCCTATGATCCGACGCCTTGCCCGGAGCATCCGGGAATATAAATGGGCAGCCATGCTGAGCCCTTTGTGCATGGTTGGCGAGGTTACCATGGAAATTCTCATTCCTCTGGTGATCGCAGATCTGATTGACAAGGGCATTGACGCGGGCAATATGGCAGCGGTTTGGAAGCAGGGCGGCCTTTTGGCGCTGTGCGCTCTGTGCAGCCTGACCTTTGGTGTGGCATCAGCGTTTTTTGCCTCCTATGCCAGCACCGGTTTTGCCCGGAATCTGCGCCACGATATGTTTGACAAGGTGCAGACCTACGATTTTTCCAATATCGATAAATTCTCGGCATCTTCCATTGTCACTCGGCTGACCTCCGATGTGGCGACCCTGCAGATGACCTTCCAAATGTGCATCCGCATGATCTTCCGCACGCCGGTGATGCTGGTGATGGCTCTGGTCATGGCCTTTTCCATCAGCACAAAGCTGAGCTTGATCTATTGCGTGGTGCTGCCTGCCCTGGCGGTGGTGCTGATGATCCTTATTAAGCTGGTGCATCCCATTTTTGAACGGGTGTTCAAGACCTACGACCGGTTGAACAATGTGACCCAGGAGAATCTTCACGGCATCCGGGTGGTCAAATCCTTTGTGCGGGAAAAGCGGGAAGAAGAAAAGTTTACCGAAACCTCCCAGTCCATTTACAAGGACTTTGTGAAGGCGGAGCGGATCATGTCCTTCAATAACCCCGCTATGCAGCTGGCGGTGTACACCTGTATGATCGTGATCTCCTTCCTGGGCGCGACCCTGGTGATCCAGTCCGGCAACAATGAAGTCCTGGGTCTGACCACCGGTCAGCTGACCTCTATGTTCACCTATACCGGGCAGATCTTGTCCGGTCTTATGATGATGTCCATGGTGTTTGTCATGTTCACCATGAGCCGCGCGCCTATGCGCCGGACCTATGAGATCCTTACGGAGCAGCCCGCTCTGGACAATCCCCCGGAGCCGGTCACAGAAGTTCCCGATGGCTCTATCACCTTTGAAAATGTGTGCTTCCGTTATTCCGGTGACGCAGCGAAAAATGCGCTGGATCAGGTAAATCTGCACATTCGCTCCGGCATGACCGTGGGTATTTTGGGCGGCACCGGTTCCAGCAAATCCACCCTGGTGCAGCTGATCCCCCGGCTTTATGATGTGACCGAGGGCAGTGTGAAGGTGGGCGGTGTGGATGTGCGCAATTATGATATCCATACTTTGCGGGAGCAGGTGTCCATGGTGCTGCAGAAGAATCTGCTGTTTGCCGGGTCTATTGCGGATAATCTGCGCTGGGGCGATCCCAACGCTACGGAGGAAGAAATGATCCATGCCTGCAAGCTGGCTTGCGCCCATGATTTCATCACAGCTTTCCCGGACGGCTACAACACCCATATTGAGCAGGGCGGCACCAATGTGTCCGGCGGTCAGCGGCAGCGGCTTTGCATTGCCCGTGCCTTGCTGAAAAAGCCGAAAATTTTGATCTTGGACGATTCCACCTCTGCGGTGGATACCCATACGGACGCCATGATCCGCAAAGCCTTTGCGGAGGAGATCCCCAACACCACAAAGCTGATCATTGCCCAGCGGGTGGCCTCTGTGCAGGATGCCGATTTGATCCTGGTTATGGATGGCGGCAAAGTGGTGGATCAAGGCACCCATGAAACCTTGTTAAAGACCTCGGAAATTTATCGGGAGGTCTATGAATCTCAGCAGAAAGGAGGAGAGGATGATCAGTAAGATCATTCCAAAATAATTATGCCTCCTCCAAGAATGCGCGGTGATGGCCGCAAGGCCAAAAACCCCAAACAGACAATGGCGCGGCTTTTGAGCCATTTGAAGCCATATACCTTTGTTCTGGTGCTGGTGGTCATTTGTATTTGCGTGACCGCCTTTGCCCAGGCTCTCAGCAGTAAATCCCTGGAATATATTATTGACGATTATATCAAACCTATGGTTGGCCAGGCCAATCCGGATTTTGCACCCTTGATCCGCTTTTTGCTGGCCATGGGCTGCATTTACGCAGTGGGCATTCTGGGCTCCTTTGTCTCCAATTTCCTAATGGTGAAGGTGGGGCAGGGCACTCAGAAAAAGATTCGTGACAGCATGTTTATCCACATGCAGAAGCTGCCTATCCGCTATTTCGACACCCACCCTGTGGGCGATCTTATGAGCCGTTACACCAGCGATATTGACACCTTGCGGCAAATGATCTCCCAGTCCATTCCCCAGTGCATCTCCTCTGCCACCACTTTGATCGTGGTGTTTGTGATGATGCTGATTACCTCGCCTATTTTAACGGCGGTGGTGATCGTCACCGCCTTTGGTATTATGCTGGTGACCACCACAGTGGCGAAAAACACCGCAAAGTATTTTATCGGCCAGCAGCGCTCCCTGGGCAAGGTCAACAGCTATGTGGAAGAAATGATCCACGGCCAGCGGGTGGTGAAGGTTTTCTGCCGGGAGGATACCTGCCGGAAGGAATTTGACGAGATCAACGAGGCTTTGCGGGCGGATGCTTACAAGGCCGGCTCCTATACCAACATGATGGGCCCTGTGAATAATAACCTGGGCTATATCCAGTACACCATTTTGGCCATTGTGGGCGGCCTTATGGCGATCTTGTCCGGAGAAGAGCTGATCTCTCTGGGCGGGCTGGCTGCCTTCCTGTTGCTCAGCCGCAGCTTTAATATGCCCATCGGCCATATTTCCAATCAGATCAATTCCATCGTTATGGCCCTGGCGGGCGCAGAGCGTATTTTTGAGTTGATGGATGAGCCGGTGGAAGAGGACCATGGCTATGTTACCCTGGTCAATGCCAAAGAGGATGAAAACGGCAACCTGGTGGAGTGCCAGGAGCGCACCGGCCGCTGGGCGTGGCGGCATCCTCATCAGTCAGACGGCACCGTGACCTATACGGAACTGAAGGGCGACATCACCATGTATAATGTGGATTTCGGCTATGTGCCGGAGAAACAGGTTTTGTATGATGTGACCCTGTATGCCAACCCCGGTCAGAAGATCGCCTTTGTGGGCGCAACGGGCGCAGGCAAGACTACCATCACCAATCTGATCAACCGTTTTTATGACATTGCCGATGGCAAGGTCCGCTATGACGGCATCAATATCAATAAGATCTGCAAGGCAGATCTGCGGCGCAGCCTGGGCGTGGTGCTGCAGGAGACCAATTTGTTCACCGGAACGGTGATGGATAATATCCGTTACGGCAAGCTGGATGCCACCGATGAAGAATGTATCCATGCTGCCAAGCTTGCCAATGCCCATGATTTTATCACCCGCTTGCCCCAGGGCTATGATACTATGCTTACGGGCAACGGTGCCAGTCTTTCCCAGGGTCAGCGGCAGCTGATCGCCATTGCCCGGGCGGCGGTGGCAGACCCTCCGGTGATGATTTTGGACGAGGCTACCTCATCCATCGATACCCGTACAGAGGCTTTGGTGCAGAAGGGCATGGATGCGCTGATGAAGGGCAGGACCACCTTTGTGATTGCCCACCGGCTGTCCACGGTCAAGAATGCGGATTGCATTATGGTGCTGGATCACGGTCATATTATTGAGCGTGGCACCCATGCAGACCTGATCGCCCAAAAGGGCACCTATTATCAGCTGTACACCGGCGCTTTCGAGTTAGAATAATGGATAGTTGAAAACTCATAAGTCATATGCCCCCGTGGGGCTTGCAAACTGCCGAAAAATGAAGTATGATAAGGAAAAATCATGAAAGGGGGCGTTGCTATGGAGGACCATATCCATGATCACGCCTATATGCATGCCCACGGTATTGCCCATTCCCACGGCCATGTCCACGAAAATCAGAAGGCGGTGGTCAACCGCCTGGCAAGAGCCATTGGTCATTTGGATAAGGTCAAGCGCATGGTGGAGGAGGGCTATGATTGCTCTGAGGTGCTGGTGCAGCTGGCAGCGGTCCGCTCCGCGCTGGATAACACGGGCAAGGTGATCCTGAAGGATCATATCCACCATTGCATGGTGGATGCTGTAAACGCCGGTGATGAAGACGCTATTGACGATCTCTGCGAAGCGATTGATAAGTTTATGAAATAAAATACTCCGGGCTGCGGAAATTACTCCGCAGCCCGGAAACTTTATTAAATGGAAAAGGCAAAGTGCAAAATGGAAAATGTATGCGTAGGGGCGGATTGAGGCACATCCGCCCCAATGGTGCGGAATTGGCAGTTGGATTAATAAGTAGGGAACGGATCCGTTCCCTACGGTTGCAGTATGCACTTCACATTTTTGTAGGGAACGCCGTCCCCGGCGTTCCGGAATTATTCGTTGCCATGCGGAATGCTGAGGACAGCATTCCCTACTAATCACTCATAACGCAAAGAACACCATTTTCTTGTTTTTGTTCTTTTTATCCAACATTTTTTCCTATTTTTCTTCCAAATTCTCTCTAATTTGCATTGCATTTACCAATGCCGTTTGCTATAATAAAAATAAGCTATATGCTGCGGTCGTATTTCTCTTTTAAGAAGCGATCACAATTTATACATATAGAAAGGAAGAGATCGTATGAAAACCAATCTCAAGCGCGTTTTGAGCTTTGTGCTGGTTATGATGTTGGTCCTCTCCTGCGTGCCCACCATGGCATTTGCGGCGGAAGACACCCATACCCACGCAGCCCAGAACATCACTACCGGTGCAGAATATGATTCCCTGGCAGAAGCCATGGAAGCTGCTGCTTCCGGTGACACCGTAAAAGTCCTTTCCGATTCCAACGAAGCCGTTACCTACAGTGAAGGCGTTATTTTGGATCTGAACGGACACAATGTATCTAATATAACTGTGCCCGCAGATATTACTCTGACGGCTATCGACTCTGCCACCGATGATTACGCTGGCGGCTTCGGTACGCTGTCCGGAAACATTGCGGGCACTGTGGCTTCTACGGTAAAAACCGCAGAGCCTAAGTCCTATGTTTCCATCAACGACAACGGCAGCTGGTCTTTCCACCGCTACTATGCCGCTATCACCGCCATCAGCTTGAAGCCCGGCAGCGCTGCTTTGGGCTATAAGGCCGAGTTCTATGGCGACGAGGCTGTGAAGAACGCCGTGGTGAACTATGGCTACGAAATGTGGCTTAACGACTATGCTCCCAAGGCTCTGTCCAAGGCCGACAAGCTGGAGAAGAATGTTCTGACTCTGCGTGTGAGCAACATTCTCAAAGAGGGCAATGATGCGCTCAATGCCATCGGCTCCACCGCCAGCATTAACGGCAAGGCCTTCATCACTCTGAATCTGAACGGCGAAACTGTCACTTTGTACAGTGCTGAAAAGACCACCACCCTGCGGGGTACCATCGAGGCCATCAACGCCAATGTGGCTGCCTACAGCGAGACCGCGCTGCAGGCTGTGCGCAATCTGTGCACCACCTATGCTGCATGGATGATCGGCTGGGCCACCGAGAATATCTTTGGTGTCAGCGCCGGTGAGGGCGACCTGAATGTGGAAGTGATCGTTCCCATCACCGCCGAAAACAATGTGCTTTCTGAGGATGCCGTCCTCAGCTATCAGAACATCGTTGCCACCGTTCCCGCCGGCGCAGTGCTGGCTGATGGCGCCAATGAGCTGAAGCTGACGATCGTGGACAAGGCTTCTTCTGACAGTGATGTGGAAAAGCAGGTCGATGAAGCTCTGCGCCCCCTGGATGTGCACATTGAGGGCATCAGCGCAGATAACACCGCTCCCATTATCATTTGCCTGGGCAATGTGCTGCCCAAGGGCTTGAACATCGGCAACTATGACCTGTACCATGTGGAGGACGGCAAGACCGTTGCCATGACCCGCGCCAATAGCCTCTCTGAGCTGGACGCCCACAACGAGTTCTGCTATGACCCCGCCACCGGCGCTGTCACCGTAGCTGTTTGCTCTTTCTCCGAGATCACTTTGACCTCTAAGGCTGCAAAGTGGGCCGGCGGCGTGGACCACAGCTGGTATACCGCAAATCCCAATGCCGATCAAAACACCTACTGCATCTACAACGCTGACCAGCTGAACAGCTTTGCGCAGATCGTAGGCGGCATGGTTGGCGATATTGCCCAGGACAGCTTCTCCGGCAAGACCGTGATTCTGCATGCAGACCTTGACCTGGATGATTTGGATTCTGAAAATGGCAGAGTGTTCTACCCCATCGGCTACTGGAACAACACCGGCAGCTTTGAGCATATTTCCGGCGGCTCCGTCAGCAGTGGTTTTTATTCCTTTGACGGCACCTTCGACGGCAATGGCCACACCATCTCCAACTTCTACCAGAACACCTGGGAGATGTTCGGTGACTATAACGACGGTTACTCCGGTACCCCCAACTATTACCGTGACGGCATGGGTCTGTTCGGCAAGGTTTACGGCGGTACTGTGAAGAACCTGACCGTCAAGAAATTCTCCTCCGACGGCGAGTTCACCACCACCGGCACCATCGCTGCTTATGCGGACTGCGGTGCCAAGTTCGAAAACATTTCCATTTTTAATTGCAACCCCCGTGTATACAACATCGGCAACGGCGGTATTGTGGGCTGCGTTGGCTGGTATGCCAAGGAAACCGTGAACACTCCCGTTACCTTCACCAATATCACCGTTGACAACTCCAACAAGATCTCCGCCCTGTGGGGCTCCTGGGATGTGGCCTGCGGCGGCCTGGTTGGTCAGTATTATCCCACCAGCGGTCAGTCCAGCGCAAACTACCCCGCCAACGCTGGCATCCATATGGAAAACTGCCATGTGGCTGCCCAGATCGATGTAAACAACGATGTTTGCGCCAACTATCAGTACTATGCTTACCGTTACGCCGGTATGCTGATTGGCTCCGTCCGTGAGAATGTCAACGGCGACGGCAGCGCACTCTACCCCAACACCGGCAGAGTGTACCCCAACATGAACGGCATCACCGCTGAAAATTGTACCGTTCATTACGGCACCTGGAACGATTATTACTACTGTGAGCTGGTTGCCAACTCTCTGGCATCCTACACCCACGATCATCAGTTCAGCCGTCTGACCCAGGTCGCAGATGTGGATACCTCCACACTGAAGTATCTGCCCTTGGGCGCAACGGAATACCTGGATATTCCCAGCGGCCGTGTGAACTATGTTGTGGTCACAGGCGAGCATGCTACCGAGAACGCTAAGTGCTATCACTTTGTGGATGGCCAGGTTTGGAATCATGCAAATGCCGGCTATGAAGATCTGGACAAGGACGGCAATAAGGAAACACTAATCGAGAATAATCAGCACATCTACCTGGAGTTCTACGATCAGCTGGTCACCGGCTACGGCTGGGGCGTTACCAGCATGGGCATCGCAGATGTCCCTGGTGTTACTGTTTTGGACCGCAATGTTGCTGATTCCATTATGAAATTTGGCATTGCTACCACTGCAAAAAGTAAGTATTTTGTAGATACCACTTTGACCATCGGTGAACTGTTCACCGCTATTAACCAAACCAATGATCCCATTGATGTCGCAAATGTGCGCGTATTTGTATCTCCTGCAGACGAAACAAGCACCGTTCGTGCCACTTATGTGGCTGATACCACCGATTGGACTAAGGGCACACTGGCCTTCCAGGGTTCCGGCGCGGCTACTATCACAATCACCGATTACAACTACTGTATCGCCACAGTTCTGAGTGTAACTATTGAGCCTGTTTATGTAGTGAAGTTCAGCGTATCTAAGGAAGGTAACCCCGTCGATCCCATGACCGTTGACCGCGAAACCTGCTCCATTACGCTTCCTGACGCAGAAGATGTTGAAATTGAGGAAGATGGTGATAATGTATCCTATACTTTCCTGGGCTGGTCTACCACTAACATCAGCCCCACTACCGAGCAACCCGTCCTTCTCAATGCTGGCGATACACTTGTCGTCCAAAAGAACACTTTGCTGTATGCTGTATATCAGTATAAGGCACTTCCCTCTGAATATGTGCTGACCGAAGCTGCTGATATCGACTCCAGTGACAAGGTTGTTATTACCATGACCACCGTTGATAACACCACCTATGTATTAACCAACAATTATAGCACTATCAGTGCACCCTACGCTGATACTATTAAGCTGATCACCCTTGATGGAGAAACAAAGCTTGCTTCCGCACCTTTCTCCAATGCGCTTTGGAATGTTTCTTACAACAATGGGGAAATGATCATTTATGTTGATGGAGACACTACTGAATGGTTGTATAGCACCAACAGCAACGATGGTGTCCGTGTTGGTACCAATACCAACAATGTATTTACCATCAATGGCGGTTATCTGTATAACACAGCAACCGAACGGTATTTTGGTGTTTACCGTATGGGCGAACAGTGGCGTTCCTATGAAGTCACCACTGGTAATATCAAAGATCAGGTAATCGGCCTTTATGTGAAGCGTGCTGATGGCGTAATGACTGACCATTATACCACCTTGCAGTCCGACTGTTCCCATGTGAATACTTATGTGGAAGGCTATGTGGCCCCCACCTGCAATACCGTGGGTTCCACCGGCAATACCATTTGTATGGACTGCGGCTTCGTGGTAGAAACCAGTCAGGAAATCAATTATCTGTCTCACCCATTTAATGCCAATGGCATCTGCACTGTCTGCGGAAAGATTGGATATACTCTGGTAACCGACATTTCTCAGTTAAATATTGATGACGAAATTGTTATTGTTGCAAATAACGACTCATATAATTTTGCTATTAGTACTGTTCAAAACAAAAACAATAGAGGCGCTGCTGTTATTATTAGAGATAACAACAATCAAACTGTTACCGCCACGGATGATACCCTTCAGGTCTTACTTCTGAAACAGGGATCTGTCTCTGGAACCTATGCCTTCTATACCGGTTCTGGCTACCTCTACTCTGATGGTACCGGTCCAGACGGTGATAATACATTGAAAACCAAGAATTCTGTGGATAGCTATTCTTCCTGGACTATTACCATTGATGCAGACGGCGTTGCCACAATTAGTGGCAACGGCGGAAACACCAGAAATAATCTGAAGTTTAACGCCAGCAGCACTTTGTTTGCATCCTACACCGGCGGACAAGAGCCAGTTCGTTTGTATAAGAGAAGCTTGACTGCTTGCGACCATACTGGTTATGAGACCACCACTAACACAGTTCCCGCAACCTGCACTCAGGCGGGCTCCGTGGATACAATCTGCATTAACTGCGGCCAGGTGGTCAGCAGTGAAGTAATTGAGAAATTGGCTCATACTGAAGTGGTGGATGCAGCAGTTGATCCCACTTGTACCGAAACCGGTCTGACTGAAGGCAAGCATTGCTCTGTTTGCGGCGAAGTAACCGTTGCACAGGAAGAAATTCCGGCAAAGGGCCATAGCTGGAACGGTGGCGAAGTCACCACCGAACCCACTTGTACCACCGAGGGTGTAAAGACCTACACCTGTACTGCCTGCGGCGAGACTAAGACCGAATCCGTTGCTATGCTCGACCATACCTATGTGGGTGGCACCTGCTCTGTCTGTGGCGCAGCCGAGGATACTCTTGCCGGTACCTATTATATTGCAACTATTCGCACTTCCGGCAATTACTGGTACATGACCAGTGATTTGGGCACAGCTTCTACCAAGCGTTATCAAGCTGTAGACTCCGGCTTGACTACTCTGCCTGAAGAAATTACTGATCCCGTCGATTCTCAGGTCTTTGTGATCGAGAAGAACGACGACGGCACCTACAGCATCTATGCACAGGGTATTACCGATGATGAAAGGTACTTAGGATATACCTCCGGCAACTCCGGCACCTTGGTTGCTCAGAGCAGCGCATTGAAGCTGAAAATCGACGAGGCCTATAATATCCACTTTACCGCTTCTGATGCAGAAAGATATTTGGCACTGAACAACAATTCCGGACAAAATTACTTTGCATGGTACAAGAGTGGTCAGAAGCAGGATCTGTATCTGATTCCTGTCAACGAGTGCGACCATGTTTGGGGCAATTGGGTACAGACTACCGCTCCCGGTTGCGAGACTGCGGGTGAAAATACTCGTACCTGCTCCGTGTGTGGCGCAACCGAAACTCAATCTATTGACGCTACTGGACATAATTATGTAGATGGTATTTGCTCCAATTGTGATGAGGAAGATCCTAATGCAAGTACCGGATTTGCAAAAGCAACATCTATCTCTATTGGAGATATCGTTGTGTTTGTAAGCGAGTCAGCATCCCAAGAAATGACCAGCATCTCTACCACAAGCACAAAATATGGTATTGGCACCACATATGCCAATACACCGAATGGCACTTGGACTTTCACTGTTGTTCAAGGTAGTACTAGTGGGAGCGTAGCTTTCAAAGACAATAATGGATACTATTTGACTTGGAGTTCTGGTAACAGCTTGACAACAAGCAAAACATTAAATGCAAACAGTTCTTGGACTGTGAGTTTCAGTGGTGGAAACGCTGTAATCAAAAATGTAGCCACTAATACGCGACAAATCTATTGGAACAATAGTTCTCCTCGATTTGCTTGTTATACATCAAGCGAACAACAACCCATTCAGCTATACAAGAATTCTTAATCGCAATTCTGTCTGATTCAGTCAGGCAACAAAAAATCGGCGGTTCGGCGCCGATTTTTTTTTACCTTCCCCTTTGGGGAAGGGGGGCGAAAGGAGCGCCGCCTCTCTGTAGGGACCGGCCTCGACGGTCCGCAATAAAATCGGTGCTCGATGCGCCGATTTTTTATACCTTCCCCTGGGGAGCATTTGAACGAAGAGTTATGAATGATGAGCGATGAGTTTGTAGGGACCGGCCTCCGTGACGGTCCGAAACAAAATTGGGGTTCGATATCCCAATTTTGTTAATAAATTCCCGGATTATAAAGATTTTTGCCCATCGAGGTCAAAAATCTTTTTGGACCGTCCGGGAGGCCGGTCCCTACATAAATTGTGGGTGAAATTCTGGACCGCCCGGGAGGCCGGTCCCTACAGGTATTATCTTTCCCTCTCCCGCATAGGGTGAATATAAGGAGGGATGGGAATGCATGAAGAAAAAATGGCAATGCCCCACAAGCTAACCCTGGACGAGCGGAGCAAGCTGACCATGACCGGGGTGACGGAGGTGATCAGCTTTGACGACAGCGCCGTGATCCTGCGCACGGGGTTGGGTAAGCTGATGATCCACGGAAAGCAGCTGCAATTAAAAACCCTATCGTTGGAGGGCGGGCAGGTGGCGGTGGATGGGCACATTGCCGCCATGATCTATGAGGAGCCGCAGCCTACCGGCGGCTTTTTCCAGAGGCTTCTGAAATGACCACCCCGGCGCTCTTTTTGCAGCGGTTTCTTGCCGCTTGCGTTTTGGGGCTGGGGCTGGGTTTCTATTACGGCTTTTTGCGTCCCCTGCGCCCCAGGGCGCTGGGGGATCTGCTTTTTCTGCCCGCTATGTTCTGGGCATGGCTCTATTTAAGCTTTGCTGTGTGCAAAGGAGACCTGCGGTGGGGCTATTGCAGCGGGCTTTTGGTGGGCGGATTCGGCTGGGAACTGACTGTTGGCAGGTGGTTACGGCCCGTATTTTCCGGTTTTTGGGGTTTTTGGCATAAATTTTTATTAAAAATATGGAAATTTATAAAAAAATTGTTTGCATACGGCAAAAAATGGAGTACAATGTTATTTAGGAAGATTCGTACATTCGGAGGTGTGAGGAATGGCCAATACAAAAAGCATCCTGGCCCGGATTCGGCAAAGCATTCACCGAAGCCCCCTCGCCCTAAAAGTGATTCTGCTGGTGATGATCGTATGCTCCACCGTCGCACTGATGGTGCTGGGCATTGGAATCCACAAAACCAAGCTGGAGATCCGGCAACAGCAGCAGCAAGCCGCTCAGCTGGAGCAAGAAAACGCCGAACTGGAAGAAAATCTTTCCATTATGGACAAAGTTCAGGGCATCGTTAAACTGGCCCGGGAGCTATTAGGCCTGGAAGATCCGGACGCGATCATCGTCACCCCGGAGCAAACAACCGACACACAATAACTGGAGGAAGCAAATATTATATGGAGTTGACCGTTGGAGCCGTTTTAGAAGGCAAGGTAAAGTCGATCACAAACTTTGGCGCATTCATCTCTCTGCCGGAGAACAAAACCGGACTGGTACATATCTCTGAGGTTTCCAATACCTATGTGAGCGATATTCGCGCGCATTTGACGGAAGGCCAGGATGTAAAGGTCATGGTCATCGGCACAGATGGCGGGAAGATCAATCTTTCCATAAAGCGCCTGGAAGCCAAGCCTCAGCGCGAACCCCGTCCTCAGCATGCTGCTGCGCCCCAGCGCACCGCACCGCCCCCTCCCCCTGCGCCCAAAACTGCCGACCAGCTCTTTGAAGAAAAGCTGAAAGCCTTTATGTCGGAATCTGACAGCAAGCTTTCCTCTGTGCGGCAATATTCTGAGCACCGCACTAAAAACAGACGCAGATAAACAAAAAAGCTGTCGCATCTGCGGCAGCTTTTTAACGCACAACAAAGGATGATTTGCTATGGCAAAGGTATTGATCTCCGGAGGCTCCCGGGGGATTGGCGCAGCAGCGGTGGAGCTGTTCGCCGCCCA
>JAZNSR010000155.1:0-16449 GCA_045591335.1 Faecousia sp. | reverse complement strand
TGAATGTGGCGTTTTGCCCTTATCGCATTTGCCCTATTGGTGCCCATAGTGATCATCAGCTGGGTAAGATCACCGGTATGGCCATTGACAAGGGTATTTATATTGCCTATGCGCCCAAAATGAATGGTGTCGTAGAGCTTACCAGCATGCAATTTGAAAAGCGGGCGCAATGGCATATTGCAGGCGTACCTGCGGAAAAGGTTCATGATTGGGCGGATTATCTGCGAGGTGCAACTTTAATGCTCAGTAAGCGCTATCCCTTGCATGTGGGTATTTCCGGTGTGATTGAAGGCACGTTGCCCATTGGCGGACTGTCTTCTTCTGCAGCGGTGATTTTGGCATTTTTGGCTGCTCTTTGCGCAGTTAACAATCTGGAGCTGCGCCCGGAAGAAATGATCCGCATTGCAAAAGCGGCAGAGAATTTGTATGTGGGCGTGGCTTGCGGTAAGCTGGATCAAAGCTGTGAGGTTTACTGCAAAAAGGATCATCTGCTGTATTTGGATACCCGGGATGATTCTTATGAACTCATTCCCACCAATCCCGCCATGAAGCCCTATAAGATTGCCATTTTCTTCTCCGGTGTAGAGCGTACCCTGGCAGGGTCCAAATTCAATATGCGCGTGGATGAGTGCCGCAGCGCGGCCTATGCCCTGAAGGCTTTGTCCGGCATGGAGTATGGCAAGTTTGAAGAAACAAATTTGCGGGATGTGCCCTATGAGGTGTATCTGCGGTATAAAGACAGATTGCCGGAGACCTGGGCTAAGCGGGCAGAGCATTGGTACACGGAATATCAGCGGGTTGAGTTTGGTGCTCAGGCCTGGCGAACGGGCGATTTAGATGCCTTTGGCCGGCTTTCATTTGAAAGCGGAAGAAGTTCTATTTATAATTGGGAGACGGGCTCCGATGAGCTGAAGGCACTTTACGAGATTATGACTCATACAGAGGGAATTTACGGCGGCCGTTTTTCCGGCGCAGGCTTCAAGGGTTGCTGTATGGCGTTGATTGATCCCGCCTATGAAGAAAATATCTGCCGCCAGGTATCTCAGCAGTACATAAAAGACTTCCCAGCGTTAGAAGGGAAGTATTCCGTGCATATCTGCCAAAGTGCAGATGGTGTGCATCACAGATAAGGAAATACCTATGAAATGCTTGATTTTAGCGGCGGGTTATGCTACTCGTCTGTATCCACTAACGGAGAATTTTCCCAAGCCCCTATTGCAAGTGCAGGGTAAGACCATATTGGATTGGTTGATTGAGGATATGGAGCGTGCCGGTGTGATTGATGAGTATGTGGTGATTTCTAACCATAAATTTTCCCATCATTTTGTCGCCTGGGCGGAGAATAAGTCACAAAAGATAACGGTGGTGGATGATGGCACAGATTCCAACGAAACCAGATTGGGAGCGGTGCGGGATATTCAGTTTGCCATTGATCAGCTGCAGCTGGATGATGAAATGCTGGTGATTGCCGGAGATAATCTGTTGGATTTTTCTTTGGTGCGGTTTATAGAATATGCCCGACAGAAGGGGACTTCCTGCCTGATGCGTTTTTATGAAGCCGACCGGGAGCGGTTGAAGAAAACCGGTGTTGCTACTATTGATGGCAATGATAGAATCGTCAACATGGTGGAAAAGCCCCAGGATCCCCAGTCTAATTGGTGCTGCCCGCCCTTTTATTATTATACCCGGGAGGATGCTCGGTTGGTAAAGGTAGGACTGGAGTCCGGTTGCGGTTATGATGCTCCCGGTAGCTATATGGTATGGTTATGCAAGCAAACTTCGGTTCATGCTATGCAGATGCCCGGCAGACGCTATGATATTGGTAATTTGCAAAGCTATGAAGCAGTGCAGAAAGAATTCAGAGGTATTGTATGCTGACAAC
The DNA here is from genome assembly GCA_045591335.1 of Faecousia sp. GTDB lineage: Bacteria > Bacillota > Clostridia > Oscillospirales > Oscillospiraceae > Faecousia. Next base: position 14,567 of record JAZNSR010000155.1, on the reverse strand, counting down.
TAATGTGAATTTGGAGAATAAAACGGTACTGGTTACCGGTGCTGCCGGATTTATCGGTGCCAATTTGGTCATGAAGCTGCTGAAGACCGAGAAGGGAATCCATGTGGTCGGTTTGGACAGCATGAATGATTATTATGATGTATCCATCAAAGAATACCGCCTGGATCAAATCGCGCAATTGGGTGGTAATTGGACCTTTGTAAAGGGTAATCTTGCGGATAAAGAGCTGATCGAAAAGCTATTTACGGAATATCAGTTTGCGGTGGTGGTCAATTTGGCTGCCCAGGCCGGTGTGCGGTATTCTATTACCAACCCGGATGTGTATATTGAGAGCAATTTGATTGGTTTTTATCATATTTTGGAGGCTTGTCGGCATCATGGGGTGGAGCATTTGGTGTATGCCTCCAGTTCCTCGGTGTATGGCTCTAACAAAAAAACGCCTTACAGCGTGGAGGATAAGGTGGATAATCCGGTGTCTTTGTATGCCGCCACCAAGAAAAGTAATGAGCTTATGGCTCATGCTTATTCCAAGTTGTATAATATTCCTTCCACGGGACTGCGCTTCTTTACGGTCTACGGTCCTGCGGGTCGTCCGGATATGGCGTATTTTGGCTTTGCCGATAAGCTCCGGGCGGGGAAGACCATTGAGATTTTCAATTATGGTAACTGTAAGCGGGATTTTACTTATGTGGACGATATTGTTGAAGGTGTCAGTCGAGTGATGTCCTGCGCACCGGAAAAGCAAGATGGTGAGGACGGCTTGCCATTGCCTCCGTATCGGGTGTATAATATTGGAAACAGCAATCCGGAAAACCTGCTGGATTTTGTGAGTATTTTGCAGGAGGAGCTGGTGAGCGCTGGTGTTCTGCCACCGGATTACGATTTTGAGGGGCACAAAAAGCTGGTGCCTATGCAGCCCGGTGATGTGCCCGTGACCTATGCAGACACCTCTGCGTTGGAACGGGATTTCGGATTTAGACCCAATACCCCCCTGCGGGAGGGTTTGCGTGCCTTTGCCCGGTGGTATAAGGAATTTTATTCTGAGGTGATCGTATGAAAATTGCAGTAGCCGGTACTGGCTATGTGGGCTTATCCATGGCTGTGTTATTGTCGCAGCATAACCAGGTGACAGCGGTTGACATTGTGCCGGAAAAGGTGGAGATGATCAATAATCGACGGTCTCCCATTCAAGATAAAGAGATTGAGGAATATTTGGCAACCAAGCAATTGGATTTGACTGCCACCCTGGATGGCGACAGTGCTTATCGAGATGCCCAGATCGTGGTCATTGCAGCGCCCACCAATTATGACAGTAAGAAAAACAGCTTTGATACCTCTGCGGTGGAGTCGGTGATTCGGCAGGTTATGGCGGTAAATCCTCAGGCGTACATGGTGATTAAATCCACCGTGCCCGTGGGTTATACTGCTTCCATTCGCCAAAAAGTGGGTAGCAACCGGATCTTGTTCAGCCCGGAATTTTTGAGGGAAAGCAAGGCATTATACGACAATCTGTATCCCTCGCGGATCATTGTGGGCACAGACCTGCAAAATCCGGAATTGGTGCAGATTGCCAAGACCTTCATGCAGCTGCTGCAGCAAGGGGCGATTAAAGAAAATATTGACACTTTGCTTATGGGCTTTACAGAGGCAGAGGCCGTAAAGTTGTTTGCTAACACCTATTTGGCGTTGCGTGTCAGTTTCTTTAACGAGTTGGATACCTATGCAGAGGTCAAGGGGTTGAACACCCGTCAGATCATAGACGGTGTCTGTCTGGATCCCCGGATCGGCAATTATTACAATAACCCCTCTTTTGGGTATGGTGGTTATTGTCTGCCGAAGGACACCAAGCAGCTACTGGCAAACTATTCTGATGTGCCGGAGAATTTGATCCAGGCCATTGTGGAATCTAACCGCACCCGCAAGGATTTTATTGCGGACCGGGTTTTGGAAAAGGCAGAATATTATAGTGCCAACAGTAGTTTTGATGCGGCCCGTGAAAAAGAAGTAGTGGTTGGTGTGTATCGGTTGACCATGAAAGCAGGCTCCGATAATTTCCGCCAGTCCTCTGTGCAAGGGGTTATGAAACGGATCAAGGCCAAAGGCGCAACTGTGGTGATCTACGAGCCCACCCTGGAAAATGGCACCACCTTTTTCGGTAGTCAGATCGTTAATGATTTGGATACTTTCAAAAGAATGTGCCATACGATCATTGCCAATCGGCAGGATCCGGCATTGGACGATGTGGCGGACAAAGTGTACACCAGAGATCTGTTCCGTCAGGATTGATTTGTTAACTTAGTGTGACGGCTATTGACATTCGTTATGGGTGCTGATATAATACGGCCCGTTGGCAATTTGGAGGACATGCATGGGATTTGTTGAGCTTTTGATTTTGGCCATCGGTTTGAGCATGGATGCATTTGCGGTATCCATTTGCAAGGGCCTTGCCATGAAGAAGGCCGGCTTGAAAGAGGGCGCTATTTGCGGCGCTTGGTTTGGCGGTTTTCAGGGCCTGATGCCCGCTATCGGATTTTTCCTTGGCACGCTGTTTGCCGATGCCATTCGGGCGGTGGACCATTGGGTGGCCTTTGGTTTGCTGGCCATTATCGGCATCAATATGCTCAAAGAAGCCTTCACCAAATGCGATTGCTGTGAGGAGCACGATGCAGACCTTTCTGTAAAGACCATGTTTGTCATGGCTATTGCCACCAGTATCGATGCTATGGCCTCCGGTATCTCCATGGCTATGAAGGGCGCGAATATTTGGGTCGCTGTAGCATTGATCGCAGGCATAACCTTTACCATGTGTGCTATTGGCGTGAAGATCGGTAACATTTTTGGCAGCCGCTTTGAAAAGAAAGCGCAGATCGCTGGCGGTGTAATTTTGATCCTTCTAGGCTTGAAGATCCTGCTGGAGGACCTGGGTGTGCTGCAGTGGATCGAAGCGCTGTTTAAGAGTTTGGGAGTGCTGCCGTGGTGAGCAATAAGAGATTCCTGAGGACTTGTGTTGTTCTACTGATTCTGAATGTAGCCTTTATTTGGGGTAACAGTCTGCTGCCTGCGGAGTATTCCAGCACCTTGAGCGGATTCGTGGGTGATATTCTGGCGTTATTTCTTCCCGCATCCGGTCCCAGTGAGGGAGGAGAGGGGCAGCATATTTTGCGCAAGCTTGCCCATTTTACGGAGTTCGCTTGTTTGGGGCTGTTGCTTAGCTGCCTTGTGTATATGCTATACAAAACCCGATGGGAATGTGTGGCACTGCCGTTACTGACGGGCATTTTGGTGGCTTCCGTGGATGAGACCATTCAATGTTTCGTTCCGGAACGGGGTCCCCGTATTTCTGATGTAGGTATCGATACCCTTGGCGTGCTGCTGGGGATCGTGCTGATAAATCTATTCATAAGTATAAAACAAAAATTTTGGAGGAAAATAAAATGAAAAAACTGATTGCATTGCTCCTGGCTGCTATTTTTGTCATGGGCACTTTCGCTGCTTGCTCCGGCAACGGCGATACCACCACTACTACCACTGAAGCTACCACCGAGGCTCCTGCTGTGACTGAGACCAGCACCGAGATTCTGGAGAACATCTGGAACGCTGTTGCTGAAGAGAGCAAGTTCTTCGTCATGGGCGGCAATGTGGAGAATGCCGTTGACGGCAAGCCCGGCGAGTACAACATGGAGTTCGCTGAGAACCTGACCTACAACCTGCTGATCCCCGCTGACCAGCTGGCTAATGTGGAAGAAGTTGGCTTTGTGCAGCACGCTATGAATGCTAACAGCTTTACCGCCGGTGTGGTGAAGGTTAATTCCGATGCCAATGCTTTTGCTGATGTGATGCGGGATGCCATCAAGAACAATATGTGGATGTGCGGTTTCCCCGACACTCTGGTGATCGCTGCTGTCAGCGACAACCAGATCCTGGTTTCTTTCGGTATCAATGATGCCATGAATCCCTTCATTGCTGGTTTGAACGCAGCTTATGCCAACGCAGAAATTCTGTATAACGAACCTGTGATGGAGTAATTCCGCAAATAAAAGGCAGCGGTGCCCCCGCTGCCTTTTTAAAAAATTACTTTCCTTTATTGTGCGTAAGGGCCGATAGGGTTATCGACCTTTACGCACAATAAATCGAAATTGAAAACCTTGTGGTTTATGATTAAGTGGGGGAGGGTGATCCTTTGCTGTTTTCCAGTATTCCATTTCTGTTTTATTTTCTGCCTGCGGTGCTGATTGTTTACTTTTTAGTGCCCCGGGTGCTGAAAAACACCGTTTTGCTGGTTTCTAGTTTGATCTTCTATGCCTGGGGCGAGCCCAAACTGGTGGCCCTGATGATCTTTACGATCCTGGTGTTTTACCTTTGCGGTCTTGCTATGGGTTGGAGTAAGACCAAAGCTTGGAAACGGGTTTGGCTGATCGTGTCTATTGCCATTAGCGTGGGCCTTTTGGCTGTGTTTAAGTATGCGGATTTCTTTATTGGTTCTTTCAATTCCGTAACCGGATTGAGTGTGCCTTTGCTGCGCTTGCTTTTGCCCGTGGGCATCAGCTTTTATACCTTCCAGTGCTTGAGTTATACTATTGATGTATACTGGGGCAACGTGGCGGTGCAGAAAAACCCCATTAGCTTTGGCGCTTATGTGGTTCTGTTTCCGCAGCTGATCGCCGGACCGATCGTTCGGTATTCTAATGTAGCCCGGGAATTGGATAACCGCACCCATAGTTGGGAGAATGTGGCAATTGGTTTGCGCCGTTTTCTTATCGGCTTGGGGAAAAAAGTGCTGATTGCTGATAATTTTGCCTTGCTGATGAAGCTATTCCGGGATTCCGGGGAGCAGTCGGTGGTGTTTTATTGGATGTATGCCATTGCTTTCACAATGAACATCTATTTCGATTTCTCCGGTTATTCTGATATGGCTATTGGATTGGGACGGATTTTTGGTTTTAACTTCCCGGATAATTTTAATTTCCCCTATATTTCCAAAAGCGTGGGCGAGTTTTGGCGCCGCTGGCACATGACTCTGGGCGGTTGGTTTCGGGACTATATCTATATCCCATTGGGCGGCAACCGGGTGAAGGTGGGCCGTTGGGTGTTTAACACTCTGGTGGTGTGGATGCTGACGGGCTTATGGCACGGCGCAGCCTGGAACTTTGTACTCTGGGGCTTGCTGTATGCGGCTTTATTGCTCATTGAAAAATGGGTGCCTGCATTGCAGAAACTGCCGAATTTCTTCCGGCATTTCTATGTGATGCTGGCGGTGATTTTGGGTTTTGTGCTGTTTAACGCAGAGAGCCTGCAGCAATGCGGCAGTGATATTGCCTGCCTATTTGGCTTTGGCGGTTTGCCCTTTGTGAACGGGGAGACTCTTTATTATCTGCGTAGCTATGCGGTGCTGTTTATTATGGGCATTGTTGGCTGCACTCCGCTGGTCAAGACATTGGCTCTGCGGGTGGAAAAGACCACAGTTGGTAAGGTATTGGAGCCGGTGCTTTGCGTGATTTTGCTGTTGCTCTGCACGGCTTATTTGGTGGACGGTTCTTTCAGCCCGTTTCTGTATTTCCGTTTCTGAGGAGGTGGCATGATGAAGAAAAATTGGATTCGTGCCATTGGCGCAGGCGTTGTGGTTGCCCTTTGGCTGACGATTACAGGCTTTGCCTGGTTTGGACCTGCCAAAGAGATTTCAGAAGCGGAACGCAGACCGTTGACGCAAATGCCGGATATCAATGCGGAAACCTTGCTGGATGGCAGCTTTATGGGCAAATTTGAAAAATTCACTCTGGATCAGTTCCCTTTGCGGGATAGCTTCCGGCAGCTGAAATCTTTGTTCCATTATTATGCCATGCGATACCGGGATAACAACGATATTTATGCCCATGGGGATCATATTGCCAAGCTGGAATATCCTTTGAATCCCGATTCCGTGGGCCTGGCGGCCACCCGTTTTCAGTTGGTGTATGACCGGTATTTAAAGGATTCCAATGCCAAAATATATTTGGCGGTGGTGCCGGATAAAAGCTATTATATGGCGGAGAAAAACGGCTATTTGTCAATGGATTATGAAGCGTTCTTCCAATTGGTGGAAAGTGAAATGCCATGGGCAACCCCTATTGATCTGACGGATACCCTGGAGCTGGAAGATTATTACCGCACCGATACCCACTGGCGGCAGGAAAAGCTGCTGGACACCGCTAAAAAGATCTGTGATGCTATGGGACTAGAAGCGCCCAAGGCAGAGGATTTTACCCAGGTGGCTTTGGAGAAACCCTTCTACGGGGTTTACTATGGTCAGGCGGCATTACCCCTGCAGCCGGAAACGATGTATATTTTGCAGAGCGATCTTCTGGATCGTTGCACTACCAGTTTAGGCGTTTTGGATTCCAAGACCGGCGAGTTGTCTTATCAGAAGCTCTACAACAGCGTTTATGATATGGAAAAGGCTGAGGGCAGAGATATGTATGAGACCTATCTGTCCGGCGCCCAATCCTTGCTGCGGATCGAGAATCCTAATGCTACCACGGATAAGGAACTGATTATTTTCCGTGATTCCTTTGGCAGCAGCATTTCTCCGTTGCTTGTCCAGGGCTATGAGACTGTGACCATTGTGGATATCCGCTATATCAGCAGCAGTATGCTGGGCCGGTTCATGACCTTTGATAACCAGGATGTTCTGTTTTTATACAGCACCTCCGTCTTGAACAGCACCGGCAGCGCGTTACTTCCTTAATAAAAATACTCCCGGATCGGATGATCCGGGAGCTTCTTATTTCGTGAGATTTTGTATCCAGTCGCCCTTACGGAGCAGGTAAAAGCCTGCAAAGCATTTGAGTAGATTGCTGCCCAGGCTGATGGCATATAAGGGCAGAATGCCAATGTTTGTGAATTGGCACAGGCAGTATACGATGGGGGCGGTGACCACCCACAAATAGCCACTGTCATAGGCAAAGGTGATCCAGGATTTGCCGCCGGAACGCATGGTGTAGTAGCCGGCGTACATATAGGTGTCAAAGGGCTTCATAACAGCCATGATCAGCATCAGCTGTGTGGCTAATAACTGGATCCGTGGCTCTGCGTTGTAAAGCTTGGGGAAGGGGTAGGCGATGCCTGCTAAAACAATGGCAAACACCACACCCATAAACACCGAAAGGGCAATGAGCTTTCGGTTGGTATCCCGGATCTCTTCTTCGGATTTGCCGCTGCCCATCATCTGACCCATAATAATGCCGATGGTCACACCCAAAGCCAGAGTGACCACATTGGTCAAATTGGTGATGGTAATGCTGATATTGGTGGCACTGACTACATCCAGGCTTCGGGTGGAATAGCACTGATTCAAAAAGGTCATGCCGAAGGCCCAAAGGAATTCGTTGACCAGCAGCGGCGCACCCTTCAAGCTAATGCGGCCCAAAAGCTGCAAAGGGATATAGATAGACCGGTAAGCTCCTTGAATAAAGGGATGCTTTTTGCTGTTGCAATGGGTCCAGATCACAGTGATCAGCATTTCCACATACCGGGAGATCACCGTGGCAATGGCAGCACCCTTGACACCCATAGCAGGCGCACCAAAGTGACCGAAGATCAGAATATAGTTGAAGATCAGATTCACAAACACTGCCACAGTACCGCTGACCATGGGAACGGTGGTTTGTCCGCATTCTCGCAGATGGGTGCTGTAAGCAAAGTAAACAGCCAGGGGCAGCATGCCCCAAACGATCACGGATGCATAATCCAAGCCGTATTCCAGGGTTAGCTGGATTTGATCTGCCGCGCCCTCACCCTGCAAAAAGGTGTTGATCAGGGGCGTGCCGCCCAGAAGCAGGATCACCATGCCTAAAATCCCGGCGATTAGACAGCAGATCAGCTTAAACCGGAAGGTATAGCGGATGCTCTTGTGGTCCTGAGAGCCAAAGAACTGGGCGGTGAAGATGCCTGCACCGGAGGTGGCACCCACCAAGGTCAGGGTGAAAATAAAGATGAACTGGTTGACCACGGATACACCGCTCATTTGGGCGGTGCCCAGCTGGCCTACCATAATATTATCCAGCAGGGATACGAAATTGGTGATGCCGTTTTGGACAATAATGGGAATGGCAATGGCAAAGGCCGATTTGTAAAAGGCCTTGTTGCCGATAAATCGATTGCGCATATTATTGCAGATGTGCCTCGTTGATGAGGATATGCACATCATCCAGCTGCTTTTGAGAAACAGTGGTGGGTGCGTCCATCATCAGATCCTGGGCGGTCTTGTTCATGGGGAAGGTGATGACCTCACGGATGGATTCTTCGCAGCACAGCAGCATAACGATACGGTCAATGCCGGGGGCTGCGCCTGCGTGAGGAGGTGCGCCGTAGGTGAAGGCGTTATACATGGCGGGGAACTTGGCTTTCACATCCTCTTCGCCCAGACCTACCATCTGGAACGCCTTGACCATGATCTCCGGGTTGTGGTTACGCACAGCGCCGGAGGCGGACTCGTAGCCGTTGACCACCAGGTCATACTGATCGGCATTGATGGCCAGCAGCTTTTCTACATCGCCCTCAGCAGCTTCCAGCGCAGCCTTGCCACCCTGGGGCATGGAGAAGGGGTTGTGGCAGAATTCCAGCTGACCGGACTCCTCGCCCATTTCATACATGGGGAAGTCCACGATCCAGCACATGGCATACTGCTCTTCATCGAAGTGACCGGGGATGCGCTTGCCCATGAGGGTACGGATCACACCGGCGGTTTTTTGTGCTGTAGCTTTTTTGCCTGCTGCCATGCATACAAAGCTGCCGGGCTTTAAGTTCAGCTTCTCGGTGAGTACGGTCTTATAATCTGCCAGGAACTTGGAGGTACCGCCGGTAAGCTCACCGTTTTCGTCCACCTTAAACCAGCAGCATTTATTGCCGGTCTGCACTTCCACATCTGCCAAAAGCTTGTCGATCCACTTTCTGCCCTGGTCGAAATTGTCCACGGCCACAGCTTTGACCGTGGCATTTTGGAAAGGACCAAACTCGCAGCCAGCCACCTGGGAGGTGATGTCCTGGATCTCCAGGTCAATACGCAGGTCGGGCTTGTCGGAGCCGTAACGCTCCAAAGCTTCTGTATAGGGAATATGGCGGAAGGGGGCTTGAGATACCCGCTGATATTTGCCGAACTTTTCAAAGATGGGCTGCAGCACACCCTCCAGGGTGGATAAAACATCGTCCTGGGTGGCGAAGGCCATTTCCATATCCAGCTGATAGAATTCGCCGGGGGTGCGGTCTGCACGGGCGTCTTCATCACGGAAGCAGGGAGCAATCTGGAAGTAACGGTCAAAGCCGGAGGTCATCAGCAGCTGCTTGAACTGCTGGGGAGCCTGGGGCAGAGCATAGAACTTGCCCGGGTGATTTCTGGCGGGCACCAGGTAGTCACGGGCACCCTCGGGGGAGGAGGCAGTCAGAATGGGAGTGGTGATCTCCAGGAAGCCCCGTTCGGTCATGGCCTGACGGATGGCAGCCACTACCTGGCAGCGCAGAATGATGTTTTGCTTCACTGCGGGGTTGCGCAGATCCAGGTAACGGTATTTCAGACGGACATTTTCGTCTGCGTCCTTGGATTTGTTGATCTCAAAGGGCAGCTGGTTGTGGCGGCACTTGCCCAAAACGGTGATGCTCTGGGGAACAACCTCAATATCACCGGTGGCCTGCTTGGGATTTTTGCTTTCCCGCTCCCGGACGGTGCCGGAGACCTGGATGGTGGATTCTTTGTTGATGGACTTGATGATCTTCATCATATCCTCAGTTTCTACCACGATCTGGGTGGTGCCGTAATAATCCCGCAGTACCAGGAAGGCAAAGTTATTGCCTACTTCGCGGACATTTTCCAGCCAGCCGGACAGAGCAACCTGCTTGCCCACATCCTCCAGGCGCAGCTGACCGCAAGTATGTGTTCTGGATTGGAACATAAAATTTCCTCACAATCTATATTTTATCGTACAGAGTATTTTCGCATAAAATGCTGAAAAAGTCAACGGTTGCAGAAATAAACTTTGCAGTTTTCATTCTGGGTGTTGTAATTTTTCCTAAAAGTGATAAACTGTAAAATGATATGATGTAAATTTTGTGTATGTTCTTGTGGGCAATGGCTGCAAGGAATTATGAAGGAAGATATTATGAAGAATAAGAATTTCAATTGCTGCACTGGCGAAGCCCAGCCGGTGGAAGAATCCCGGTTTTGGAAGCTGGCGGGGCTGGATATAGCCAGATTCTTTATGCTGGTGGGCGCATTTTTTGCTCCGGAACTGTTTGCATATTTGTTTCTGAAGCCTCAGCAGCCCTTGATTTTGGCATTTGGCCTGTTGTGGGCGGTGCTGCTTTCTGCGGCTCTTTATGCCATTCCCCGGAGAGCCAGCCGGATCGTATTTGGCGTCGTATATTATGCCGCCGTACTGCTGACCGTGGTGCAGCTGGGGTATTTTCAGATTTTCGGCAAGCTTATGTGGCTGACCTCCTTTCGGTTTGCCGGAGAAGGCGCAGCGTTTTTAGGCAGCATTCTGGAGAATTTCTCCATATTTTATTGGGTGGGGATCGTGGCGCTGCTGAGCGTTGGCGTGGCTGTGATCTGGTTTTATCCCCCCACTGCCAGAAATCATTATGTCCGTGCATGGATGGCGCTGCCTTTTGCTTTGAGCATTGTGGGACTCAGTTTTCTGCCGGAGGCGGTGTTTTTAAAAGATAATGATGTATGGGGCACCCGTTCGGAATTTGGCCAGTCCTCGTCTTTGCGGGCCACATATAAAACCATGTACGATGCCAAAAATGTCTATGATATTTGCGGTATTTATCAGCTGACCTTCCGGGATATTTGGGTTAATGCTTTGTATCCGTTGACTCCTGCTTATCAAGCCCAGTTGCATGCGCAACTGGAGGAGATCAATGGATATTTTGAGGACCGTGGGCAGCATACGGATAACGATATGACTGGCATTTTTGCGGGCAAAAATGTGGTGTTTGTGCTGATGGAATCCATGGATGATTGGCTCATTACTCCGGAGGATACTCCCACCATCTGCCAAATGATGGAGGAGGGCATCAACTTTACGGATTTCTATACCCCCGGCTACGGCACAGCCCGGACTCTTAACTCAGAATTTTGTATGAACACAGGTATTTATTTGCCCACCACCGGCAAATATGTGTTTGATTATGTAACCAATGATTACCGCCAGTCCATGGCCGGACGCATGGTAGCCAACGGTTACAGCGCTGAGGTGTTCCATTATAACACCCGGGAGTTTTACAGCCGGGGTGTGTTTGAGCCTGCCATGGGCTACGATGGTTACAACACTTATATGGATTACACCCAGGAAAAGGACGATCTTTACAGCGACCAATATTTGTTTGATAATGAGACTCTGAATAATCTGTTTTTCCGGGAGGGGCAGACCTTTAACACTATTATCACCCGCTCTGCCCACGGCTCTTATATTTACCGTGAGGTTTTAAGCAACTATGCTTTGAAGCAGTATCCCCAGTACCGGGGCAAATTTGCCACGGAGGAAGAGGACTGCGCCCGGGTGAAGGCGAAGCTGGTGGATGATATGTTTGCCCGGCTTCTATGGGAGCTGGAGCAGAAGGGGCAGTTGGAAAATACGGTGATCGTGGCAGCCACGGATCATTACACTTATTTGTATAAAAACACCGATGAGCTTTTGGGGCTGTCTGGGGTCACTAAGGAAAATCAGCTGTTGATGGAAAGAACGCCCTGTTTCATTTGGAGTGCTGATGGGCCTTCCTTGGAAATAGATAAGACCTTGAATACGGCAGACCTGCTGCCCACAGTGCTGAATCTGATGGGCATGAATCCCGGCTGGCAGTATTTGGGGCAGGATGCTTTTGATCCGAATTATTCCGGTTATTGTATTTTCCCTGATGGCAGCTGGATCAGCGATGGGGTGTTGTGCAAATCCGGAGAAATTCTGGTGAACGCTAAAGAAAAGGAATGTTCCCAGGAATATTTACAGCTAATGGCAGTCACTGCCGATCGTTTTATCCATGTGAGCAATCTGTTGCTAACTTCAGATTATTATGCCAATTGTCAATAATTATTCGGAGGGTTTATGAAGTATATCATACGGAGAATCTGCTTGCTGGTGCTGGTGTCGGTGCTGATCTGCAGCGGTGTGCTGGCTTATGCAGGCCAGGCCAAGGCTGCGGAGAAAGTCTATTATACAGACTTGTTTTATGGCTACGATTCCTCATATCTGAACAGCCGTGCTTTGCAGCTGCACCATAAATATATCGATGATATCCTATTTCAGGTTTATAATGATTATTGCGACAGCGATGAATTTAAGTGGACTGCTGTAAAGGATGGCATCAAGGCAGCAACCAGTCTTTCAGAGTTCTATAAGCTTATGTCTGATACCTATGGGGATACGGATTATCGTTTTGAAGATGCCATGGATAAGGCCAATGTTAAGCTGGCATCAGAGCTGCTGAAATGCTCTCCCAATTATGCCATGGCAGACCGGGTCACAGAGGGCATGCAGGCCCTTCAGAATATCTGCGAGATCTTTGAAAAGGATTATAACCTGGCAGCTATGGATTCGGTTCAGGTGTTTACAGTCTTTTTGAATCTTTGCCAGCAGTATCGGATATTTTTGGGCTTGGGCGATCAGGCTGTGCAGGGGGTTTGTTCAGAATTGTCTGATCCGCTGAAAGTCGATGTGATCCTCAGCTATGTGTCCGATGAATATGAGGCCATCAAGACCATTGCGGTTGGCATGATGATGGAGAATTTGCGTATGGAGGTCATTGACGATATTATCGCCAATGCGCCCACAGATTCTTATATTTACCAGGGTATGACGGATCTGAAGCATCAGCTGCGCAACGGCTTTGTGTCTTATTTCTTTGATAATTATGTGTCCGATAAGGTTATGGACGAGATCAATGATAAAGCCGTCAGCAAGCTGACAGAATTTGCGCTGGGCAATGTGGCAGCGACCTTCAATGCGGTTTCCACTTTGATCAATGTGGCGGCCTTTGTGGTGTTTGATGTGATTCTCGATGTGCCGGGCGTGGACGATATGACCGTGCAAAAGGTGCTGGAGGAGTATGCCACAGACCTGTATTTGATTTTGGTGAACACCAAGATCTCCGGATTTGATAAGCAGTTTACCTCCGGGGATGTGGGCATGTATGAGGCGGTGTTCAATACATATCTGGCAGCTTCCAGTGCTGCGTTGAAGGCCTCAAAAAAGCTGGCTCTGGACAGCAATAAAGCGGAGCTGGAGGATGTTATCATTACATGGGGAGATTTGAGCTACGATAATTATATTCAAGATATTAAGCAAACCATTGCCGCTGAAAACGCCCAGGACCGGAAACTGAAAATCATTGATGGTTGGAGTGTGAATAATTCCACCGTGTTCAGCACTGCTTCCGATGAGGTGCAGGATGGGGTCGTTTATTTGTTTGATGGTAAATTCCGGGCCAATGTGAATGTGACCGGGGATTATACTCAGAAAGAGGATAATCTGCATATCGCCGGAGATTTAAATGTAAACGGTGCGAATATGACCATGACCGTTCCTGCGGGTAAGACCTTGCAGGTGGATGGCGATGTGCTGGTGAATTGGAAGCAAAGCGGATATTCCAGCTATTTTTCTAATTTTGTGCTGAATGGCACACTGCGGGTAGCAGGAGATTTCCAAACAGAGTATTATTCCACTTATACACCCGGCGAAAATGCAAAGCTGTATGTGGCAGGCGATTATTCGGTTCACTATAATACGCAATCGAGCAATTGCGGCACAGTTATCTTTAACGGAACTCAGCAACAAGCGGTCACTTATTTAAAAGCAACCGATGTGACCGTCACCAATCCCCAGGGTATTCGCTATGCGTCGACAGCCTATGTCTACGGTCATTATGCTCTGAACGGCAACCCTTTGGAATTGGGTACTTACTGCACATATTTTTACAGCAGTACTACCTTTGATGATTCGGATTTCATATTGGTAAGGCCTATAGGAGAAGTAACCCTTGGCTCGAATGTGAAAGCGGATGTGAAGGTGGATATTGCCAATGCTAAGCTGATCATTGCAGAGGGTACTGACTATACCATCGACGGCAATTTGGCGGTGAACTGGGATTCAGGGAACAACTATTATTCTCGCTATTCTTACTTGGATTTGAACGGCACACTGCGGGTAGCAGGAGATTTTACAACGGAGTATTATTCCGTATATACACCCGGCGAAAATGCAAAGCTGTATGTGGCAGGCGATTATTCGGTTCATTATAATACGCAACCGAGTAATTTTGGCACAGTTATCTTTAACGGAACTCAGCAGCAAGCGGTTACTTATTTAAAAGCAACCGATGTGACTGTTACCAATCCCCAGGGTATTCGCTATGATTCCAATGCCTATGTGTACGGCCATTACGCACTGAACGGCAACCCCTTGGAATTGGGTACTTACTGCACATATTTTTACAGCAGTACTACCTTTGATGATTCGGATTTCAAATTGGTAAGGCCTATAGGAGAAGTAACCCTTGGCTCGAATGTGAAAGCGGATGTGAAGGTGGATATTGCCAATGCC
>JAZNSR010000154.1:0-15575 GCA_045591335.1 Faecousia sp. | reverse complement strand
TTTGACGGATGAGGTGTTATACCTTCCCCTTTGGGGAAGGGGGACCGCTTTAGCGGTGGATGAGGTTGCTGCGCAAGGCTTTTTGACTTACTGCGCAACTCTCCCCTCTCGAGTATCCATATACACTTCGGGGTCGAGTTGCTTGTCTTGACGGCTTTATTGACCTCTGCCAGTGGAGTCAAAATTGTGATAAAGGGCGAATCTTGACTTTATATGGGGCGTTGGGTATAATTCAGGAAAAGAATGGAGGTATCTATTATGAAACCCATTTTGATGAATGCTTTGATTTTAATAGCGGGAATCGGACTCCTTATTGGAGGCTTTTTTGTTTGCTTGGAATCCACTGCCTTGGGCGTATGCATGGTGCTTTTGGGACTGGTTGCAGGCTTTTTCGGAGTTTCCAATTTGATGGCAGCCTTTAAGGAATTAAAAGAGTTGTTGGTGGCGGAAAGCCTGGCAGGGGAGACTACCACCAAGAAAAAGGTGATCAAATACAGCGTGATCGCAGGTGGTTGCTGCGTACTGGTTTTTGCTTTGGCGGTGACGGTTTTTGGCTTTTCCAGAGGCATGGAAATGAATAGTTATGCTAATCGAATACTGGAATTACATGGCGACGGCAATTCCTTATCCCGCATTGCTGAATTTGAGGAGCGTTTTCAAGGCGAATGGTTGGGAAGAATGTTCTTTTTCTATAATGATGAGTTTGAGGATATTCAGAATGAGGCACAGGAGGAGATCCGTATGCGTGCCCAGGAGATCAGCCAAGGGATCGCCCAATTGGAGCTGCCGTCTAAAATCGAATCGAAAGATCATTATAGAACGCTCTACGATTCTGCTTATTCCTTAAAGCTTCCTTATGATGAAGATAATGCGAATGAGATCATTGAACTGGTTGAGGATTACGGTAAGATTGACCGTTATCTGGAAGACTTGGAAGAATTGAGAAAGAATTATCAGATTACTTGCAGCAATTGCAAAGGCAATGGCGGCTTTACATGCAAAACCTGCAGCGGTGGAGGCCGGGTGACCTGTTCCAGCTGCAATGGCCGCGGCAAGAAGCTGGTTACTTGGTATAGTGAGGGGAATTGGGGCGATACCTCTTATTCTTCTTACGAATGCACCTCTTGTAACGGCAGCGGAAAACGGTCCTGTC
Organism: Faecousia sp.; assembly: GCA_045591335.1. Lineage (GTDB taxonomy): Bacteria > Bacillota > Clostridia > Oscillospirales > Oscillospiraceae > Faecousia. Next base: position 14,422 of record JAZNSR010000154.1, on the reverse strand, counting down.
CCAGTTGTAATAATGGCAAGGATGATTGCGGTTACTGCGACGGGGGATATATTTACATTTATGAAGATGAGAGAAACGAATAAAAGGAATCGTGGGGAATGGAGGGTGTGATCTTATGATTTTTTTAAGAAAACGGTTGTTTTTGGATACAAACGCGGTGGAGTTTGCACGGATCAAGGACATTCTTGCGCAAAACGGCATCCAATATGATGTAAAGACCACCGTCAGCGAGAACGCCATGACCAGAAAATTCAATTCCGCTGCAGCTGCCCATTTGCGGCAGTCCTATTCTGATTTTTCTACTCAGGTTTATTTGTATCATATCTATGTAAAAAGATCGGATTACGAAAGAGCCAAAGCATTGGTGTATTGACAAGGACATGTTGCTAAATGCAAAAGGCTTAATAGAATTAGTAGGGGCGATGACCGCCCCTACTTTTTGTTAAATTCTAATTTATCGAATAGCCGTTGTAGGGACCGGCGTCCTCGACGGTCCAAACAAAATTGGGGTTCGATACCCCAATTTTGTTAATGAATCCCCATATTATAAAGATTTTTGTCCATCGAGACCAAAAATTTTTGCGGACCGTTCGGGGCCGGTCTCTACGACGCATCGAAATGACAGTGCGATAAATCAGATTTTTTTCAGAAACCAAAGTAATTTGAATTTTTTCGTCCAAAACTGTTTAGGAAGGGCCATAACAGATGTACAATCGGAGTTCACGATGAGGGGAATCAGATTCCCGTATATTTTTCTTCCCGGCAGTAGCTTTCTGTAAAATAGAACAGGCGATAAATAGATTGTTGATGCATGCCCTTTATGTTTAAATGTGAAGGTGTAGGAAGAAAAGTCATGCTCATTTGTGATAGCGTTGGCAATGATTTGAATATGTTCCGGGATGGATTCCACAGGTCGATTTTTAAACTGAAATAGTTGCCGAGATAATTGCTGTAAAAGATGAGGGCGCTCAGCTATGTAAGGGTCTGTTGAAAAAATAACTTGTGCGGGGTAATTATTGTTGGGGAAGAACTTAAATAAACATTCATTTGCTTGTACAATGGATGCATAACAAATATTTCCATCCTTAAGCAAAGTGGCATATCTTTGAAAAATATTTGATTTTGAGTTTTTGGGGAAATGACGATCTTCAAGATTTTGAAAAGAGGCTTGATCAAGAAGAGTTTGCATTTCTGCCAGTTCGTCTGTGAAAATCATATTTTTGCTCCTTTGAGAATAGGATTGTTGTTCATAGTTATTATAGCATAGGGAGCAAAAAGTGGCAATACCAACCGAGCGACATAATAAAAGCCCCTGCCTTATTATGCAAAAACTCCACGATGCGTGGAGTTTTTAGGGCGCAAGCAAAAATAATGGGGCGGTTTTTCAAAAATAGGTTGGTATCTTTGAAAGGAAATGTGTGATATAATCATAAAAAATGACAGGAGGGAAGCGTATGGGCATTCAGAACATGGGAAAGCGGATCGCAGAGTTGCGAAAAAAGAGCGGCCTAACCCAAAGCAGTCTGGCGCAGCGGCTGGAGATCAGCGACAGAACCGTCAGCAAATGGGAAAGCGGCCAGGGATATCCGGATATCACCATGCTTCCTAAAATTGCCGGGGCTTTTGGGGTTTCCGTGGATTATCTGATGCTGGGGCAGAAAAAGGGGATCAGCATTGCCGGCAATGTGATTGCCGATGTGGTGAAGACCATCACCGAATACCCCGCCCAGGGTATGCTGACCTATATATCTGAGGTGGTCCATGCAGTGGGCGGTTGTGTGCCCAATACGGCTATCAATTTGGCGAAGATCGATAGCAGCATCCCCATCAGTGTTTTAGGCAAGGTGGGCGCGGATGAAAATGGCAGGTTCATTCTTGCGCAAATGCAAAAAAACGGGATCGATACGGGAAAAATCACCTTTTCACCCCATTCGCTGACCAGTTTTTGCGATGTGATGAGCATGCCTACCGGAGAAAGAACTTTCTTCCATGTGAAGGGGGCTAATGCGGAGTTTTCTCCGGCGGATATTGATATTGCTGATTTAAATTGCAATTTGCTGCATATTGGCTATATTTTGTTGCTGGATCAGTTTGACAAAGCAGATGATACATACGGCACGGTCATGGCCCGGTTTTTGCATGATGTGCAGCAGCAGGGCATCCAAACCTCCATCGATGTGGTCAGCGACAGTGCTGCGGATTATGGGGAAAAGATCATTCCTGCCTTGCGGTATTGCAATTATGTGATCATTAACGAACTGGAATGCTGCAGGGTTTGGGGCATGGAGGCCAGAACACAAACCGGTGCGCTGGATCTAAGTAACATTCGAACCGCCATGGAAAAAATGGCAAAGGCCGGCGTTCGGGATAAGGTGATTATCCACAGTAAAGAAGCCAGCTTTGTTTTAAATGTGCAAACCGGCGCATTTACCCAGGTTGCTTCCTTGAAAATACCTGAAGAGGAGATCAAAGGCAGTGTGGGCGCAGGGGATGCTTTTTGCGCTGGTTGTTTGTATGGCATTTACCATCATTTCTCAGACCGGCAGCTTTTGGAGTTTGCCAGCTCTGCTGCGGCCTGCAGCCTGTTTGCAGCCAATTCTGTGGATGGTATGCGCAGAAGAAGTGAGATCGAGGCTATGACAGATAAATATGAAAGACAGATTTGAAAGGACGAGAGAAAATGCTTGCAAAATTAAATGATGTGCTGTTGGATGCCCAGAAAAATCATTATGCAGTGGGCTTGTTTAATACCATTGATACCGATGCGTTGGAGGCTGCGATTTCTGCGGCAGAGGAGCTGCGTTCTCCCATTATTATTGGTACGGCGGAGGTCTTGCTGCCTTACGGTGAGCTGCAGCTCATCGGCCCGGCCATGATCTATGCGGCGAAGAATGCCTCTGTGCCGGTGGTGGTGCATTATGACCACGGCTTGACCAAGGAAAGATGTTTGGAAGCCCTGGAATTGGGCTTCACCAGCATCATGTTTGACGGCTCTGCGGGTAGCCCGGAGGATAATATTCGGCTGACCCGGGAAATGGTTGCCATTGCTCATGAAATGGGGGCCAGTGTGGAAGGGGAGATCGGTCATGTGGGCACCATCGGTGAAAGCGACGAGGCAGATCCCTATACCACACCGGAGGAGGCCTTGGATTTTGTGCAAGAAACCGGGGTGGATGCGCTGGCGGTGGCTATCGGCACGGCGCACGGTGTATATAAAACAAAGCCGAAGCTGGACATTGAAAGACTGGCGCAGATCAGAGCCGTTACGGATACGCCCCTGGTTTTGCACGGCGGCTCCGGCTTGACAGATGCGGATTTTCAAAATACCATCCGTGGAGGAATTGCAAAAATTAATATTTTCACGGATATGTATGTGGCTGCCAGAAAAGCGTTGAAGGAAAGCGAAGGCTCTTTCCTGGAAATGCGGGCAGAAAAGGTGGAAGCCATTAAGCAGGTGGTTATGGAGAAACTGAAGCTGTTTGGTTCTGCGGGAAAAGGCTGATTATTTATGATAAAGGGGTTGTTGCAAAATTACTGCAACAACCCTTTGCTATATTTATGAGATTGTGCCGTTGGCCAGGGATGCCACCAGAGAGTACATTTCCTCGTCAGAGCGGACCTGGTGAGCTTTGTTTAAAATCTCTTGCTTTTGCGGTTCGGACAGATGGGCGTAACGGTTCATTGCGGCGGTGTTGCTGGATAATGCCAAGCCAAAACCGATGGGAGCAGATGCGTATTCCATAATTCTTTCTCCTTTATTTGCCGGATAATAGAATTTTGTGTTTTTCTGCGGTTTTTATGCGTTTTTGCAGGTAAAAGGCAGGTTTTTACATACTTCACCCGCGATCCTTAACTTGACATAGATGAAATGTCGAAAAAGGAGACTTTTAATTTTTTCTCACTTTCAACAAATTCTGATTTTGGGGGATGCGCAAGTGTTCTTTTGTATATTATGAAGCAAGTCGCAAGCTACCGGCGGTAGCCTGCGACTCGTTAGATTTGAAAAACAGATTTATCAACTAGTCTGACTGTTTATATAGGATAAAAGCCAAAAATATTGCGCAAATACCGGATATGAGCTTGCCCACAATCATCGGAAGTACATAAGTTTCATCAAAGGCCATAGTAAAGGCCAGATGAGAACCAAACACAAACGATGCTGAAACGGCAAAGGCTGAATTGATAACGATTCCTTTTCTGTTCATCTTTTCCATAACGCCAAAGGTTGAGGCATTGGTAACCAGTGTGGAAAGAAACGCCACAGCTGAAAGGCTGTCGATTCCAAGCCGTACGCCCCACCGACCAATGGGTTTGCTCAGCAGTTTTGAAATCACGAACATAAAAGGAAGCGCTCCGGAAAGTGTAATACAGGCATTTACGCAGATCAAGGCTGCATTTTCCAAAGTGTCAAAATGTTCGCAGACAGAGCGATTGGTAAGGAAGGTGAAAATCGCACAAGCAAGGCCTGTGATGGACACGATCTGCATTATTTTCCCAAAGATGGAAAATACTTTAACACACAGTTTTGGAAGCAAAAGCAATCCCACTGCGAGTACCCCTGAAAGAATCAGTAACGGCAAAAGATCTATCAGTAAAACCATAAACGGCAATTTGCAAAGCAAGCCTGCCACGAAACAGCCCACAGGTATCGTGACAATGCCACAAAGAAGTCCGAAAAACAATTCCTGGTGCAAGTCAGATTTGACGATACCGGTGGCAAAGGGAATGGTAAAAGAAATCACGCATCCCATCATGGAGGACACCACATAGGCATTATAATTTCCAATATCCTGTGTTTTGCATATCTGTTGAGCCAGTGACATACCGCCCATATCGTTGGCAAACACAGATGCAGGGAGAATAGAGGGATCGACCCTGAATATTTTGTAAAACCATTCAAAAGCGGGGGTGAGCCACACGCCAATGGCCGGTGCCAGCACCAGTATACCCAGCATAGATAATGCCATGGGGGTAAACAGGGAAAAGGCCCGTTCAAACTCCTTGCCTAAGCCAAATCGGTCTCCCAGCAGTTTATCGGCGGCTCCAAGGAATGAAAATACCAATATGATCACTTGAATCGCATTCAAAGCGCCACCTCCCGGAAGCCTCTGTCAGTGAGGATCCATTTTGTAGTGAACCCTATGCTTTTCAGCAGCAAGGTTGCCTCTTTAAAATGGCAATCGATAAAATGCTTGTCGTGACAATCAGAGGTGATCACCGCGCCAAAACCGCAATCAAGGAATTCCTTAAGGAAATCTGCCTGGGGATAAGGCGCTGAACGGTAACCGCGGGCAATCGCACCAGTGTTAACTTCAAATAAGGGGATGCGCCCTTTCAGGGAGTGAATGGCGTCAAACCCCGCTGTGAGATACTCCTGGGAAGCGGTGTCAAAAAAATGACCCTTGTCATTGTTTTTAGCGATCAAGTCGAAATGGCCAAGGATATCAAATTGTCCCTTTTCCGGCAGCAGGCACAGTGTTTCAAAATAACGCTTGGCAAACGCCAGTCCGTCGCCTCCGAAATGCTCACGAATATAGGTGGTGGTTGCATCCAAATTCCGGTCAAAGCTCTGAAAGCGCTCGCCAAATTTTAGGTAGTGGACAGAGCCAATCAGATAATCGAAGCCGGTCAGATCAACTTCGGAATACAGATCCACTTCCAATCCGCAATAAATCCCAAGCTGATCCTTGTATTTTTCCTTGAGGCGGGAGATTTCTTTTTTATATGCTGCAGTTTTATCTCCCTGCCTGATAAACAGCGGCGAATACGGCATATAAGAATGACCGGAAAATCCGACAGAGGAAAAACCTTTTTCCAGCGCAGCGACCACAACTTCTTCAGGCGTGTCAGCTCCATCGCAAAAAGTTGAATGGATATGTAAATTTTGTAATGTGTCCATTTTTATATATTTCCTTACGATTTGCTTGTGTTATACCAGGCTTTTGCCTTCCCAGTCCTCATCCGGCTCTATGCCCAGAAGCTTTGTAATTGTGGGGGCAACATCCAATATGCTGACATCGCTGAGTTTTCTGCTGGTATCAATGCCGTTGCCTAACAGGAGTAAAGGAGTGGTCATATCTTCCGGAAGATCGCTGCCATGGGTTCTGTCATGCCCACCGTGGTCTGCGGTTATGATGACGGCATAGTCCTCCGGCAGAGAATCAATAATCTTTACAATGTTCTTCCAGCTGTTATCCATGGCCTCCATATACAGCTTGCTCATCCAGCCGTCCTCATGACCGGCCCAGTCGGTATAACCAAGGTATAAAAACGCAAAGTCGGTATAATTGTTGTTGAGGTGGGTGATTGCCATCTCGGTTACTTTGTTGTTCATAGCAGGGCGACCGATTTGCCTTCCGGAACAGTAATAAGAAAAATCCAGCGAGCCGGGACGGGAAAGGTCTCTAAGTTGCTCCCAACCATAGAAAAAAGCACTGTACATTTTATTTTGCTTAATTACTTCACAAAGTCCGTTAATCGGTCTGACCTGAGGGGCATAGGTGTTGGTGGTTGTTCCGTGTCTTGCCGGGTCTACACTGTGAAACAGCGACATATGGCAAGGAAGTGTCATGGAAGGGAACACGGTTTTCGCATTCAAAGTGTATAGAGATTTTCTCAAGATTTGCTGTGCTTCAGGGATTAGGGTCATAGCATCAGGCCTCATTCCATCCACAAGAATCAATAGTGTTCTCATATTTTTTCTTCTCCAATATAAAGCTTTATATGATTCTGTGCATACAGATTAACTGTTTTCTCATCCAAATTGCCGTCAGTAATATAGTAATAATTCTCAGCTGTATCGCATAACCGCAGAAGTGCCCGCTTTTCAAATTTACTGCTGTCAGCCAATATGTATGTTGTAGTTGCAGATTCGATCAATTGCCTTTGCACCTGCAGCAGATCGTCGTTATAACCGCATATGCCAAAAGAAAGGGAGATGGCGGTAGGGAAGATGAACGCTTTCTGCACAGAAATATTGCGCAATGCATCCAATGTCTGTAAGCCGCAAAAGGCTCGTTCACTTTTCATAAAACTGCCACCGGTTAAAATTAACTGAAATCCTTCGTGGTCAGATAGAATATTAAAAACATCAAGAGAATATGTAACGATGGTCAAATTGGAAAAGTTCTTTTTCAAAGCTTCTGCAAAAGCAATGGCGGTACTTCCCTCGTCAATACCGATAATATCGCCTTCTGAGATGTGCTGCATTGCAGCTTCAGTCAGGGCCTGCTTTTCAGCAAAATATTCTTTCCGCCGGTCGGAAAGGCCATGCATAGGCTTCATTTCTTCTGTTGCAACCGCACCACCGTGTGTTTTCCGCAGTTTATTTTCTTTTTCCAAAAAAAGAAAATCTTTGCGAATTGTTTCAATGGATACATCAAATAGCTTTGCAAGCTCTGTTGTTTCCACTTCACCGTATCTTTTTATCAGCTCACATATTTGGTCTCGACGCCTATTTGCTAACACTCCAACAACCTCCAACTTTTTCAAATAATATCCAATATATTAACATTCGTTTTTAGAAAAGTCAATCGCAATATCAAAACCGGTAGGGTCATCCTGTGGATTGTCCCTACCGGAAAATAAGATTTTTACATTCATCTATCAGGCAGCTGCATCTAACATATTCTCAATAAAAATTCCATAGCCGGTAGTGGGATCGTTCACGAGAACGTGGGTGACGGCGCCGACCAGTTTGCCGTCTTGGATAATGGGTGAGCCGGACACGCTGATGTCAAGTAGGGGACAATAGAATTTTGTGTTTTTCTGCGGTTTTTATGCTTTTTTACAGGTAAAAGGCAGGTTTTTCTATTTTTACTGTTTCGGCTAATCCTGAATCTGTGAGCGTGCATATCTTTTGCTTTACTTATGATACAAAACGCAGACTGCCATCAGCAGCCTGCGTTCTATTTTGCATCGTTGTAGTTATTCTCCACGCAAGTATTTTTGCCAAACCTCCGCATACCGGGTTGCCCATTTCACAGTTGTGATTTGGCAATAGGGTATTATGAGTCCGACATCATCCCAAATTCCGTCTGCATCAAACGGCTTGAAATATAGCTTGTTTTTGAAGGTCTTTTCAATGACACCAATAGCAAATTCTTCGCTCGGTTCATTTTCAATAATCACAAAGCAATCCAGTTCCATCAGGGAGTCGAAAATACTCTTCCAATCAGAAATGTCCACAGGCGGAAGCTTGATTTGTTGATGCAAGCCAATTTGTTGATTGATGGCGTTGAAAATGTCATTCTTGATCTCAACCTTTTTTAATTGGGAGATTTTTCGAATACAGTACCCGTCTAAAAGAAAATCGCCTACCGCTTGCCCCATCAGAAACTTTTCGTTCACAGCATTGGGGTAATAATAGGAATAGTTGTCATCATAGGCAAAATAGCAACGGCACAGTTGCGGTTTTTCAATGGCACTTTGTATCATATCAAGTTTATCTTGCTTTTTCATGCAATTACCCCTCCTTTTCTTTTATCATATCACAAGGTGGCAAGAATGGCAACAAAAACCGGGCGGTTGATGAATGACGAATTATATGATAAAATGTTTTTGGTGATAGATATGAAAAAACCCCGGAGAAAACCAAACAGAATAGCTGGTTACGATTACAGCCAAAGCGGTGCGTATTTTGTAACCATATGTACCCAAGATCGCAAGAAGATATTGTCAAAAATATCCGTAGGGACACCCCTCCCGGGGTGTCCGCAAGAGCCGTGCGTGGAATTATTATGGCATGGGGAAGTTGCGGATAAATACATCCGGCAGATGGATGCTTTTTATGAACATTTGTCGGTGGATCAATACATAATCATACCGGATCACATTCATTTGTTAATTACGTTACACGACGGACACCCCGGGAGGGGTGTCCCTATGAGGACATCGAAGATCGCCCGGTTTGTAGGAACATTCAAACGGTTTTGTAACAAAGAATACGGCAGCAATATTTGGCAAAGCCGGTATTATGACCATGTGATACGAAATCAACAGGATTATAACGAAGTTTGGGAATACATCGAAAACAACCCAACCAAATGGGCAATCAACAAGGATAAAATATAACCGTAGGGACACCCGTCCCCGGGTGTCCGCTGCTACCGCACCACGAAAACTTCCCAATGATCTTCCGGTGGAAACGTTTTTTGATCATATAGAAGAAAAGCTTTCCCAAAAAGGACCGTTCTATCGAGAGGCGATGGAAAACCTGGCGCGAGGGTTGATCATCGATATTTTCAGCCGCTGTCCAATTACGGAGCGCAAAGAAAAAACAAGCCTGCACAAAATGCTTATTAGCAAAATCAACAGAGATTTTTCCTTTATTACCTTTGAAGAAGCGGTTCGATATTCCGGATACAGTGCAGCTCATTTTTCAAAAACTTTTAAGAAGCTCACCGGAATGAGTTTTTCAAAATATTTGAATGTCATAAAAGTTGAAAATGCCATTATGCTGCTTCGTGACAAAAAAACCACCGTCACATATATTTCCCGGGAGTGCAGTTTCGGAACGATAAGAAATTTTAACCGTGTGTTTAAAAAAATTACCGGATATTCCCCGATGCTTCTGCCAAAGGACTTCATCATTGATACCGGTTTGTGTATATCTGCGGCAGAGCATTTTGATCCGACAGATAGATCCTCAGTACTGATATGAATGCTTAGATGTGCCGATATGCAACAAAAGCCACCGGACGGATAACTTTTGTTTTTTGGTCCGCGTCAGCGGTGGGATCGCTTATAGGCAAGGGGTGTTTTGCCTATTTCTTTTTTGAACAGACGGGCAAAATTCTGCACATCCAGACCAACGGCCTCGGCTACCTCCGTCACGGAAAGGGGCGTTCCGGACAGTAAAAGGCAAGCCTTTTGGACGCGCAGTGCCGTCAAGTAACGGTGCGGTGTATAGCCGGTTTTTTCCTTAAATAAGCTGGAAAAATAGGTTCGCTCCAGGCCCAGCGTATCCGCAAGCTGCGCCACAGTAATGTTCTGAGAATATTGGGATTCCATAATGCCCAGTGCTTTGGAGATGGCATCGGTGTTGGCAAAGGAGGGCTTTTCCTTCAAAAGGTCACCCAAAAGTCCGTAGATGTTGCTTCCTTGCCGCAGGACGGCACCGGCATCTCTGGAACGGAAGTCTGCCAGCATTTTTTCCAACCAGTGCTGCACGATGGGAAACGCCTCCTCCGGCAAAAAAGGTGTTTCGGAGGTGATGCCAAGGGATTGAAAATACTGGGCAAGCATAGGTCCGTCCAGCAGGCAGTAGATACCGCCCCGGGGGTCATCACCGTCACAGGTATGGATCACAGTATCTCCCGGCAGCAGCACATAGCAGGTCTTGGGGCCGAAGGAAAATTCTTTTCCGTTGATGACCATGCCGCCACGGCCAACCTCATTGCACTCCACGATGAAGAAGCGGCGGATCATAGGGACTGTCCGGGAAGCTTTTGTAAGCTGCTCCCGATGGCAGGAAAACAAAGTGGGCATATTGGGGACATTTGTGTTCAACATATTATCACCATCCAACATTTTGAGGAAAAATACAAACAAGCGGCCATTGTGATGCCCCTGAAAACTTGCTATCATAGTTGTATCATAAAAACCGAAAGGAAGCAAGTATTATGACAAATAAAGTGTTAAATGTTGCTGTTGTAGGCAGCGGAAGTATCTCTGACCGTCACATTGCAGGAATTCAGGAGCAGTCTACCTGCCGGTTGTATGCTCTTTGCGATAATGCCACAGATGGAAGACTGGAGCGCCGGACCGCAAAGTACGGCCCGGACATTGCGGTGAAGGACTACCGGGAATTGCTGGACGATCCCAAGGTGGATATGGTCATCGTTGCCACCTCTGATTACTCCCATTGTGAGATCACCTGCGCCTTCCTTCGGGCAGGCAAGCCGGTGCTGCTGGAAAAGCCTATGGCGCTGAACACTGCCGAGTGCGAGGAAATGCTGGCCTGCGAGAAGGAGACCGGCACCCGTCTGATGGTGGGTCAGGTGTGCCGTTACAACCCCATTTTTGCCAAGGCAAAGGCTCTGGTTGATGAGGGTGCCATCGGTGAATTGGTATTCGTGGAAAGTGAGTATGCCCACGATTACATGAAGGTAAAGGGCTATAACAGCTGGCGTGTGGATATTCGCCGTGAGGGTATGATCGGCGGTGGCTGCCACGCAGTGGACTTCCTGCGCTGGGTTGCCGGCAACCCCACAGAGGTCAGCGCTTACTCCAACCATAAGTATCTGGTGGATTGGCCTGCCAACGACACCACCATTGCCATTTATAAGTTCCCCAACAATGTCATCGGCAAGGTCTTCTGCTCCATCGGTGTCAAGCGGGACTACACCATGCGTACCTGCCTTTACGGCACCGAAGGCACCATCATCTTTGAAAGCAGAAATGATCAGCTCAAGCTGTACCAGGTGGACAAGAACGGCAAGAACTACACCTTCCCCAAGTTGGTGACCTGCCAGATCAAGGGTCACAATATGAGCGACGAGATCAAGGACTTTGCAGAAGCCATCCTGCAGGATAAGCCCAACCCCATCCAGGCCCTGGAGGGTGCTTCCACCATCGCTGTGTGCTGCGCCACCGTGGAGGCTGCCAAGCTGGGTCAGCCGGTGCAGATCAAATATCCCGAAGTCTAAGGAGGCTGCCGTTATGAAAGTGGGTTTTGCCCGGGTGGACATCACCCCGGAGGAGTTTGGCCCTATGGGCGGTCACGGCAATGACGAGCGGCGCATTTGCAGAGAGATTTGTGACCCTGTATTCGGCAGCTGCATTGCCATCACCGACGAAGCGGGCAACACGGTGCTATTTCTGCCTTGCGATCTGATCCATGCCCATGAAGCCGGCGCGACCCCCGCCCGGCAGGCCGTCAGCGAGGCCACCGGCGTGCCCTTTGACCAAATTATGATCTGCGCATCCCACACCCATTCCGGCCCCAGTATGAGCCGTCCTCATCTGGAGGCGGTGCAGAAATACTATCGCTACCTTGCCAAAAAGCTGGTAGAGGCTGCAACCTTGGCCATGGCGGACCGAAAGCCTGCCACCGTGGAGATCGGACAAAAGCAGGTGCCCGGTATGACCTTCGTGCGCCATTATATTATGAATGACGGCACGGTTGCCGGTCCTAACTCCGGCAGCTTTGCATCCGGCGTGAAGGCCCATCTGACAGATCCCGATGAGCAGCTGCAGCTGGTGCGATTCTGCCGGGAGGGCGGCAAGGATGTGCTTTTGGTGAACTGGCAGTGCCATGTGACCATTGGCGAGCAAGGTACCTCCAGCCGGATCATGACCGCCGATTATCCCGGTGTCATGCGGAATCTGGTGGAGGAAAAGCTTGGCTGCCATTGTGCATTTTTTCAGGGTGCGGCAGGCAATCTGGTGCCCTCTTCCCGTATCGAGGGGGAGGCAAAGGTGGAGCATGAACGGGTGGCCTACGGTACGGCCCTGGCAGAGCATGTGGTGGATTGCGCCAAAGTGATGCATCCTGTGAATACCGGTGCGGTGAAGGTGGAGAAGCGCACCTATACCGGCCTTGTGGATCACAGTGAGGATCACAGAATCGAGGATGCGAAGGAAGTGACAGAGCATTGGATGGAGTATCCCACTTATGCGCAACAGCTGGAGTATAGCCGGAGCAAGGGCTTTAACAGTATGCATCATGCCCGGGGTGTCCTCAGCCGCGCAGAGCTGGGAGAGTCTATTTCCATCGATGTGTATGCCATCGCCATGGGGGATGTGGCATTTATCACCGCGCCTTATGAAATGTTCTGCTCCAGCGGAATGTTTATCAAGAAAAATTCTCCCTACAAGCAGACCATGATCTGCTCCTGCAGTAATCATACCAACGATTATCTGGCAGACAGAGTAGGCTTCCAATATGACATCTACGAGGTCAATACCCGCCGCATGGGCGCCGGCACCGCCGAAGCCCTGGCAGAGCTCTATGTAACCACCTTGACGGAAATAAAAAACAGATAAAAAGGAGTTCCATTTATGAAAAAATTTTTGACGCTCCTACTTGCGAGTATAATGTTGCTTTCCCTGTGTGCCTGTGGCGGTGAAAAAACGGAGGAGCAGGCCGGAAAGCGGGTCTTCTCTGTAGGTGTTTCCCGGATAAATATTACGCCTCAAAACGCCACGAATCTGCCTATGGAAGGCTACAAGGATCAGATCTCTCAGGGCATTCTGTCCTTTCTCTATGCCACCTGCGTAGCCATTACCGATGAGCAGAACAATACACTGCTGCTGTACACCGTAGACCGCTGCGAAAGCGAACGGGAAACTGTGGACGAGCTTCGCAGCCGGTTGGAGGCCTCCACCGGCATTCCCGGTGACAATATCTCTGTTTCCAGTACCCATACCCACTCCTCTCCCAAGATTAGTTCTATGCCCGACTATGTGGATCAGCTGGTGCAGGTTGGTGAGGAAGCTTTGGCAGACAGAGCCCCTGCCACCATCGTGGCAGGAAGCTACGATGTGCCCAATATGAACTTTGTTCGCCATTATGTACTCAATGATGGCACCGTTGCCGGAGATAACTTTGGTGACAAATCCGTTGGATATAAGGATCACACCTCTGTAGCAGACCCCAATATGCGTCTGATCCGCTTCCAGAGAGAAGAGAAAAAGGATGTTTTGATGGTCAACTGGCAGGTTCACCCTCGGGTGGCTTCTTCCGGCGATACCCAGGAGGGGCGTGCCACCCGAAACCTGCTTTCCTCTGACTTTGTGGGTTATGCCAGGGAGCATGTGGAAGCCAAAGAAGATGTGATCATGGCATACTACACCGGTGCATCCGGAAATGTCAATCATTTCAGCCACCTTACCGCGGAAAAGGGCCTTGTCAGCAAGGAGGCTAAGGTCTACGGTCAGCAGTTTGGCGACCATGTGATCACTGCCATGAAGGAACTGAAGAGCTTGCCCACCGGCAATGTGGGCAGCAAGAGCGCTCCTCTGGGCGCGTTCAAGATGCATGCCTACACCTTGGGCAGCAGCATAGGCTTTGCCACCGTGCCTGCGGAGATCTTCCACGAAACCGGCTCCCAGATCCGGGAAGGCTCCGGCTGCGAGCTCACCTTTGTGATGTCCTGCACCAATGGCAGAAATACGTATATCCCCATTGAAGAAGTGTGGAGCTACACCACCAACAATAGCGATCTGCCCTACGAAATGAGTATTTGCCGCTATCCCAAGGGAACGGCTGAAGAACTGGCTGCAACGCTGGGGCAAATGCTTACAGAGTTGGTAGGAAAATAATGATCGTTGCCTTCCGTGTGATAGCAAATAGCGCAAGCGGTAAAATACCGCTTGCGCTATTTAAAGATGTCAGGTAGGGGACAAAAGAAAATTGCAGAAAAATTGCGTTTTTATCCCAAAAATACACAAAAAAGGAGGTTTTTACATAGGTCAACCA
>JAZNSR010000153.1:0-14549 GCA_045591335.1 Faecousia sp. | reverse complement strand
CTTCTGGAAACGGTAGATCTGCTTTTCCGTCTCGCCGCCGCCCTTGGCAAGCAAGATCTGGGCATCCTCGATGGCGGGGGTGTCCAGGGGCGCAAAGCCATAGGCACCGTATGTGTCCCGCAGAATTTGCATCATTTTTTCCAACATGGTCTGCTTTTGGGGCAGCAGCTCCATAAAACCGGACAGCGTCCGGGGTTTGATTCGTTCCATATTGTCCGTCCTTTCAAAAAGCCGCCCGGGAAGGGCGGCTGGGGTTATTTAAAATTTGAGCTTGGCATGGGCCATTTCCCGCCAATCCAGGTCGCCACGCTGCAGACCCATAATGGCAACCTCCGCGCTGCCCAGGTTGGTGGCAATGGGGACATTGTGACGGTCACAATGGCGGATGGTCTCGATCATTTGGCTGTCGTCCCAGGGGTTGGTGGTGTTGGGGTCGGTAAAGAGCAGCACAAGATCGATCTCATTATAGGCAATACGGGCGTTGATCTGCTGGTGACCGCCCTGTTTATGGGACAGCAGCAGCGTGATGGGCAGACCGGTATTGTCTGCAATCAGCCGTCCGGTGGTGGCGGTGGCATACAGGGTATGCTTTGCCAAAACGCTTTTGTAGGCGGTGCAGAATTGCACCATCAGTTCTTTCTTTTTATCGTGAGCCAGGAATGCGATGTTCAATTGAGTCACTCCTTATCGAATATTTTTATAGTTGAACCTTTACCCGCAGGCCTCGGATACGGCGGGCGATCCGGCGGCAGGCGGCGGCAGCACCGTTTTTGGTGTAGCCCAGCAGGGGCTGCCGAAAAGCGGCTGCTAAGATCATATTTTCATCCTCCGGGACAATGCCCAGCAGGGGAAGCCCTGCCCGGTCCATAATATCGTCCACGGTGATGTTCATAGCATTAACGGTTTTTTTGCTGATGCGGTTGACGATCAGCCGGATATTGGTCTTGCCCATTTCCCCTAAAACCTGAGCGGCGCGGGAAGCATCCCGCACGGCGGCGGGGTCAGGCCCGGTGACCAAGACGATCCGGTCTGCAAACCGGGCAGCCAGCTGAAAGCCCGCATCGATTCCCGCGGGGGCGTCTAATAGGATATAGTCAAATTTGCTGCGGCTTTGGTCCAGGAATCTGCCGAAGGTTTCTTTATCAATGGATTCCACAGGGCAGTTCATGGGGGCGGTGAGGAAACGCAGATTGGGATATACCGGATGCTGCACGGCCATTTCCAGGGGGTATTGCCCCTCGGCTATTTCCTGGAATGAAAGCGCGCCCAGCTCGGAGATGCCCAGGGCAATGTCTAAATTTCTTAGTCCCACATCGCAGTCTATGCAAAGCACTTTCATGTCTTGCATAGCCAGAGCGCAGGCCACTGCCGCACAGACAGAGGTTTTGCCGGTGCCGCCCTTGCCGGACAGAATTGCGATCAATTCGCCCATAATGCGCCCTCCTTGCCAAAGTTGTAAACATTATAAAGCAAAATCGCACAAAAGGCAAGGGTTTTTCTGCTTTATTTTTTTGAAAATTTATCATTTTGAACAAAAAGGTTTGTAAATTCCTCCATAAAAGGACAATGTTGTTTTGGTGGTGGACAAAATGGAAATTTTGTCCATGCAGTGGCAATAATGAAATAAATCGATAAAAAAGTATTTACATTTTTGAGAGAATGGTGTATGATGTGGCTGAACAGAGTAGGAAGCCTCGCGTGAAGTGCTGTCAAAATGGGGAGTTGAGTGACAGACGAAGGGTTTTTATCCGCGATGAGGTATCCGCACCCGCTGCGCCATATTGGATCACCTCCAAATATGTAGCAACGATACTCAACGGTAGGTTAGAATTAACCGAAGCCTTGGGTCATCTCTATAAATGAACTCCCTATGGTCTTGCCATAGGGTTATTTTATTGGGATTGGCCCTTTGTAACTGTCTGCATAATAGGAGGTATTTTTATGCAAAAAGGAAACGCCTCCGTTCGCTTCACCACCAAGGTGATCGTGTACGGAGCTTTATTTGCGGCTTTGGCCGCGGTACTGGGTCAGCTGTTGGCGGTGCGCCCGGTGGAGAATATGAAATTCACTTTGGATAAATTTGTGATTTTCTATTCCGGTATGTTTTTTGGCCCGGTGGTGGGTGGTATGGTCGGCTTCGTGGCAGAGTTCGCAGGTGGGCATTTGTTTGGCCGGGGATTCACACCCTGGCTGTGCTTTCCGGCGGTGTTTTATGGGTTGTGCGGCGGCTTTTTCCGGCATTATCTGGCGAAAAAATTTACCATTCCCCGTTTGACTGTGGCATATTTGTGCCCCACGGTGATCGGTGCGGTGCTGGTGCAAAGCGTGGCGCTGGCTGCCACTTATAATGCCTCTGCCTTTTGGGAGGCGTTGGGCACCAATTTGATGTTCCGCACCGTGCAGTTTTCTATTATGCTGGTGCTGGAGGTCTTGATTCTGTATTTTTTGACCATTACCGGTATCTTTAATCGGGTGGGTTTGTGGCCGCCCAAGAAAAAATGAGGTTGATAGTATGACCGCACAGGAAGCAATCGCTTATATTGAAAGTGTCAGCTGGAAGGGGAGCCGCCCTGGTCTGGAGCGTCCTCAGGGGCTTTTGAAGCTTATGGGCAATCCGGAAAAACAGTTGAAGTATATCCATATCGGCGGCACAAACGGCAAGGGATCCACTGCCGCCATGACTGCATCTATCTTGCAAAAGGCCGGTTATAAAACCGGATTGTACACTTCTCCCCATATTTACCGGTTTCATGAGCGCATCCGTGTTAACGGTGCGGATATCAGCGATGAGGCTCTGGGAGAAATTACGGAATATGTGCAGCCTTTGGCCAAATCCATGGCAGATGAGCCTACGGAGTTTGAACTGGTCTGGTGTATTGCGGCGGAGTATTTTAAACGCATGAACTGCGACATTGTGGTCACGGAGGTGGGCATGGGCGGTGAGCTGGATGCCACCAATGTGATCCCTACTCCCGAGGTGGCAGTGCTGACCAACATCGGCTTGGACCATACGGACTTTTTGGGTAGCACCCTGGAGGAAATTGCCAAAACCAAGGCGGGGATCATTAAGCCGGGCGGTCATGCGGTGACCTATCCCAGCACCGACTCTGTCAACGGTGTGTTGGCGGAAATTTGCCGCCAGCGGAATGTGGCTTTGACCCAGGTGGATTTTGGGCAGCTTCACAGTGTTTCCCACAGTCTGACAGGGCAGGTGTTTGACTGCGGCAGCCGCAAGGGCTTGCAGCTGCCCTTGCTGGGCGAGCATCAGCTTTACAATGCGGCGGTGGTGCTTTCCGTTATGGATACACTGCAAGCCATGGGGTGGCATATTTCGGAAGAGCATATCCGGGAGGGCTTGGCGCAGGTATCCTGGCCCGGACGGTTTGATATTGCCGGACAGGATCCGTTATTTATTGTGGATGGCGGTCATAATCCCCAGTGTTTGGAAGCATTGGTGCAGAATGTGAAAGATTATTTGGCTGGAAAAACCGTCATCGGTCTGACTGGAGTCCTGGCGGATAAGGATTACGGGCAAATGTATGTGCCCATGCTGCCGCTGATCAGCCAGTTTGTGTGCATTACACCCCCCAACGACCGGAAGCTGGAGGCAAAAGAACTGGCAGCGCATCTGCAAAAGGCGGGTGCAAAGGCTGTGGCCTGTGATTCTATAGCAGAGGGCGTGGCAAAGGCCAAGGAACTGGCGGGCAAGGACGGGGTCGTGCTTTGCTTTGGTTCATTGTATTCTATTGGAAAAATCAAAAGTGCATTGTAAGGATATGTTATGACTTTTCAGGAATCAGAAAATTATATACATTCTCTGTACCGCAAGGCTCAGCCGGGACTTGCCCGGATCACCCAGCTTTTGGCGCTTTTGGGCAATCCGGAAAAGCAGCTGAAATTTATCCACATTGCCGGAACCAACGGTAAAGGCTCCACCGCTGCCATGACCGCATCGGTGCTGACGAAAGCCGGGTATAAAACCGGATTGTTTACCTCGCCTTTTATTTACCGCTTTAATGAGCGTATGCAAATTGGCGGTGTGCAGATTGCCGATGCGGATGTGGTGGATCTGGTGGCACGGGTGAAGGAAAAAGCCGACACTATGGCAGATTATCCTACAGAATTTGAATTTGTCACCGCCATGGCTATGATTTACTTTATGGACCAGCACTGCGATCTGGTGGTGCTGGAGGTGGGCATGGGCGGCTTGATCGATGCCACCAATGCCATCCCCGCCCCGGAGGTGGCAGTGATCACTAATATCGGCCTGGATCATACGGATGCCTTGGGGGATACGCTGGAAAAGATCGCAGCCAATAAAGCGGGTATTATTAAGCCTGGCTGTACCGCGGTGGTTTACCGGGGCAGCGCCGGAGTAGAGGCGGTTTATGAAGAAATCTGTCAAAAGCTTTGTGTACCGCTGAAAAAGGCGGATTTTGACAGTATAGAGCTGCGCTCCCATGATCTTTCCGGTCAGTGGTTTGATTGGGGGCAGTACCGGGATTTGCAGCTGCCCTTGCTGGGGCATCATCAGCTTTACAATGCAGCGGTGGTGCTGGGGGTGCTGGAGGCCTTGCGGGAAAAAGGCTGGCAGATCACGGAGGATCATATTCGGCAAGGCCTGCGGGAGGTCTCCTGGCCCGGACGCTTTGACATTGTGGGCTACGATCCTTTGTTTATTATTGACGGCGGTCACAATCCCCAGTGCATCCGTGCGCTGGTGGAGAATATCCGGGATTATCTGGCAGGAAAAAGGGTCATTGCGCTGACCGGTGTGTTGGCAGATAAGGACTATGGGGATATGTTCCGCCCGGTGATGGCATTGGTGGAGCAGTTTGTCTGCGTCACGCCCAATAATCCCCGAAAATTGGAGGCGGCAGAGCTGGCAGAGCATTTGCAGAAAGCCGGCGCAAAGGCCACTGCTTGTCATAGTTTTGCCCAGGGCGTTCAAACTGCTAAAGAGTTGGCTGGCAAGGACGGCGTGGTGCTGTGCTTCGGTTCTTTGTATACCATCGGCGATATCAAAAAAGAGATATAAAAAATCTCGGCTTCCAATAGGGAGCCGAGATTTTGCGTTAGGAAAAGTCGGGAATATAGGCCTGGTCTGCGGCTTCTGCCTCCTGGGTGAAGCCTTCCAGGTCGTTCAGATACATCCAGCTGAGCACCGCATCATATTCCTCTTGGGTGATTTTTCGGTCAAAGGGCGGCTGCATGCCGGGCATGGGGGTGTATTGCCGCATAAGGCTGACCAGAATTTCACCGGGCCGGAAATGGTCACCCAACCAGTCCAGTACCCGCAGGGAGTTTTCTACCTGCCCGGGTAAGATCAGATGCCGCACCACCACGCCCTTTTGGATGCGGTCACCCTTCCAAACCACCGGGCCCGTCTGCCGGAACATTTCCAAAATGGCAGCGGTGGCAACGGGGAAATAATCCGGGGCGTTGGATAATTGCGCCGCCAGTACCGGATCGGCGTATTTCAGATCCGGCAGATAAATATCCACTTTGCCCTCCAAAAGCTTTAAAGCGGAAACGCTTTCATAGCCGCCGCAGTTGTATACCACGGGCACCGCAGGTTTTACTTCCAGGGCTTTTGCTACTGTGGGCAGGTAATGGCCTGGGGTCACCAGGTCAATGTTTTTTGCGCCCTGGGAAATGAGCTGCCCCATGATTTGCCGCAGGCCATCTGCGTCCACCGGCTGCCCGGCGGGGCTTTGGCTGATGGCGATATTTTGGCAGTATTTGCACCCCAGGCTGCAGCCGCCAAAGAAGATTGCGCCGCTGCTGCCAACCCCGGTCAGCGCCGGTTCTTCCCATGCGTGGAGCATGGTTTTGGCAACCAATGCTGTGCCCGGACAGCCGCAATAGCCGGTCTGTCCGGCTTTCCTGTTTGCTCCGCAGCTTCTGGGGCAAAGCTTGCAATTTGCATAATCCATGGTTTCACATCCTTTGCCTGTATACTACCATAAGACCCGTTAGAATACAAATAAATTCTAATTTACCGAACAGCCTTTGAATATACTTTACGACTTTTCTTTTTTGTGTTATGATAGAAAAAATCATACTTGGAGGCGGTTTTATGGAGATCCGGTTTGCGCAGATGGAGGATGTGGCGGGCATTATTGCGCTGCTTAAGCAGGTGGGCAATGTGCATTATCAGGGCCGCCCGGATATTTTCCGGCAGCATGCCCAGAAATACGGCGCATCTCAGGTGATCGCCATGCTCAATAAGGCCTCAGCACCTATCTTTGTGGCGGTGGAGGATAAAAAGGTGGTGGGCTACGGCTTTTGCCAGATGCACCGCCATGAAAATGACCCTGTGCTCACAGATGTGACCAGCTTGTATATTGACGATTTGTGCGTAGACGAAAATTGCCGGGGCAAGGGCATTGGCAAGGCTATTTATGAGGAGATCCTGAAATATGCCAAAATGCGCAAATGCTATAATGTGACCTTGAATGTGTGGTCCTGCAACGAATCTGCCATGAAATTCTATGAAGCTATGGGATTGAAGCCCCAAAAGATCCACATGGAAACCGTATTATAAGAATGAAAAATGCAAAGTGCAAAATGCAAAATGTATTGACGATATCCTCGGGAGAATAAGTATGTTACAGAAGAATGCCGTGTATGAGGCAGAAATTATAGATTATACTGCCCAGGGGCAGGGCGTTGCTAAAATTGAGGGCTGCGCCGTGTTTATTCCCAATGCTATTGTGGGGGAGCTCTGCCGGGTGCGCATTGAAAAGGTGGGCAAGACCTGGGCAGCGGGTAAGCTCCAGGAAATTATGGAAAAATCCCCGCACCGGGTAAACCGGGAATGCCCCGTGGCAAAGCTTTGCGGCGGCTGCGATTTTTGGCACATGGATTATGAAGAAGAAACCCGCTTGAAGGCGGACCGGGTGCTGCAGGCGCTCAACCGCATAGGCGGGGAAAGTCTGGCGCAAATGCCCATTTTGTCCGCCCCCACCTGCACCGGCTACCGGAACAAGGCGCAATACCCTGTGTCCAGCCAAAAGGGGAGGGTGTACGCAGGCTTTTTCAAAGCGGGTACGCACCAGGTGGTGGAAAATTCCCGGTGTCTGATCCTGCCGGAGGAGGCGGACCGGGTGAAAAAGATCGTGGTGGACCATTTCAATCATTATCGGCTGTCTGCCTATGAGGAAGCCACCCAAAAGGGACTTTTGCGGCATATTTATGTGCGCCGGGGTGCAGTGTCCGGGCAGGTTTTGGTGTGCCTGGTGCTGAACGGGCGCAAGCTGGCTCACAGCCAGGAGCTGATCCAAAAGCTGCAGACGGTCAGCGGTTTTACCACTCTGGTGATCTCTGTGAATACCAAACCGGGCAACAGCATTTTGGGCGAGGAGTTTATCACTCTTTATGGCCCGGGATATATTGAAGATACCCTGTGCGGACTGACCTTCCGCCTTTCTCCCCGGTCCTTTTATCAGGTGAATCACCACCAGGCTCAGCGGCTTTACGGGGCCGCCATCGCCCAGGCGGGCATCACGAAAAATGACCTGGTGCTGGACCTTTATTGCGGCGTTGGCACCATTACCCTTGCTATGGCAAAGGCTGCCGGGAGGGTCATTGGCGTGGAGGTGGTGGAGCAGGCAGTGGCAGATGCCCGGGAGAATGCCCTGCGCAACGGCATCGAAAATGCGGAATTTTTCTGCGGGGAAGCGGGCAAGGCGGCTTTGGAGCTGGAAGAAAAGGGCATCCGTCCGGATGTGGCGGTGGTTGACCCGCCCCGGAAAGGCCTGAACGCAGACACCATTGAGGCACTTTCCAGAATGTCTCCCCGCCGGATCGTCTATGTTTCCTGCGACCCGGCCACTCTGGCCCGGGATGTGGCATTGCTGAAAGAAAAGGGTTACGCGGTGCAGTCCGCCCAGGCAGCCGATTTGTTCCCCCGCTGCGCGCATGTAGAATCTATTGTTTGCCTGTGTAAACAATAGATTCGGCGATATAAATTCCTTGGGGAATTTGCGATATGTCCTAACAGACGCGATATTCCGCTTTGCGGAGCGATATGCGCTGCGGCGCGTTGGGAATTTATATCATATCGCAATCGAAGATTATATCGCATTTGCAAAGCAAATATATCGCGTTGCGAAGCAACATATCGCAAAAGGAGAAAGTATGGACAACAAGACAATAAAAGAATTGGCTGTGGAATTGACAGTCGATATTACCGCAATTTGCGACAACATTAAGGGTCGCTCTGTTTTTGTTAATCAGTTGTTGCGTTCCTGCTCTTCCATTGGCGCGAATACTCACGAAGCCAGGTATGCGCAGAGCAACGCCGATTTCATAAGTAAATTGGAAATTGCCCTTAAAGAATGTTATGAAACGGAATATTGGCTTGAGATTCTATATATGGTTAAGTCTATTGATGAAGCAACATGCAAGGGATTATTCAATAAGTGTGGTACAATTCGTAGAAAACTGATTGCATCTATCACGACAGTTAAGAACAAAAGAGAGGAAAACTGAATGCTTAAAAACCGCATATTGTCACTCTGTCTGGTTGTTGTTTGCATATTTGGTTTGCTTACAGGATGTACCATAAATATAAACCTTGGTGATTCATCTGAAAAGGATAAAAACAAAACAGAGGACAAAACCATTTTTGACGATTTTTTTGGCAGAAGAAAAGTGTACGAAAGCCGTGCAACAATTTATACTTCAAACACAGTGACTGCAGAATCAACCGCAATATCTTCATCCGATTTAACAGCTTCCACATCACTTGCAGAAACATACTCAGTAATTTTAAACGGCTCAAAAATTCAAAACAAAATCAAAGAGAACTATCCAAATGTCGAATATGAATTAATATTGGAACCGATAAATGAAACCGAAGTGTTTGTACTTATTGCCACTAGCGAAAATGCCGAAAATTTAGAAGACATCTGTAATTTAGCAGTATCTTTGTTTTGCGAGGAGGTTTCGCTTATAGTAGAAGGTTCCTCTTGCAAGGTGATTGATAATGCTACCCCTGCACAATTGGTTGGGACAAATTGACCCCCGTAGAATCAATCGTGTGCCTTGCACGCGATTGATTCTACAACTAAGTTTGCCTGCGGCAAGTGAAGTTTCTGTGGAAGTGAAGTTACTTCGTAGTGAAGTTTCGCCTTTGGCGAAGTGGTTTTGGCAAACTTAACTTCACTTTGCGTAAAACGCAAAACTTCACTTGGTAATCACCAAACTTCACTTTTGCAAAGCAAAAACTTCACCAAAAGGGATTTTTTTAACTATAAAAAATTCGGAACTCCGCACAAGAGCCAAAACTTTGGCACTTCATATTATTGCGATGTGTGATGAGGTGGATACCCATAAAGGCAGAGGTGTGTTGGTTAACCAAATTGTTAGGAGTGCAACCTCAATCGGTGCTAATATTCATGAGGCCAATTATGCATCCAGTAAGGCAGATTTTATTAATAAATTTCACATTGCCCTAAAAGAATGCGTGGAGACGGAGTACTGGATTGAAATGCTGGTAGGTTGTAATGCGATAACCAGTGAAACCTCACATATACTTTTACAAGAATGCGGCATCATTCGCAGACTGTTAGCAAAATCCGTCATTACAGCAAAAAGTAACAAACAACAAGAGGAAAAACATTGATGACAATTGAGCAAGCGAAAAATATCATTGAGGCAAACTACTCTATGCAGAAAAACACTTTGACACTATTAATGTACGATGACTGCGTGTTTTCTGCTGACGCTTTTTGGGCTTTTTATGATGCGATAGCCTGCGTTACAAGAGCTTTTGTAAAAAATGAAGTACTAACTACACAAATAACTGTCGTATATCAAAAATTTCTAAAGGAAATTATATATCATTTTGCACCAAATGATGTTGCTACAATGAAGCCTTTCCCTGAAAACTATAACGACTACATTGAAAGACTTGACTATGCAGTTCGAGCATATTTGGAAACAAAACCTGAATGGCTTGATGATGAAATGTTTGATCTGCAGAGAAATACATAAACGCATTAAAGCAGATGGTTTGGACAAATGGCCAACATTTGAATCCATCGTGTGCCTTGCACGCGATTGATTCTACAACTAAGTTTGCCTGCGGTAAGCTTTTCAATACTACGGATTAAAAAAATAGCACAGCCGCCGACCATCAGGTCAGCGGCTGTGTTTATTATCTGTTCGACAAATTGGAATTAGCATTACATATAGTCTTCATCAATTTCAATAATAGATTTTAATCTGTTTGGAGTTTCTACTGCATCGCTAAGTTCAAATTGACCATACGGAGTTCTTAAAATATGGGAGTTTGTTTTGTATATAAAAAATGCAACACGAGAAGTAGATTCGAAGGAATATTGGCTTATTGCCATTGACAAAATCGCTGCGGAAATAGTAAAATATTTACTGATATTGTTGCAGACCGGTTTCTCTATTCTGTCATGAATTGCCCTGCGGGGCATAATAGAGCGGTTGGCAATTCCAATGATGGAGCATAGTGGGAATTCATGATGCGTAAGCATCCATTCATAAAAGAGAGGTTGCAGTCATGGCATATTTATTGATGTGCGTAATTGGATATTTTTTGGGCTGCTTGAATTTGGCCCATGTTCTTGCAAAGATCAAAGGGGTCGATTTGGCATCCAGCGGCAGCAGAAACCCCGGAGCTTCCAATGCGACCATACTGATGGGCTGGAAAGCAGGCGTGCTTGTGGGTGCCCATGATATTGGAAAGGCAGTGGTTGCAGTGGTCCTTGCAAGATTGCTGTTCCCGGAAAAGGAAGGCATTGAAGCCGTAGCCGGAGCGGCCTGCGTTTTAGGCCATATTTACCCCGTTTTTCTGAAATTCAAAGGGGGCAAGGGATTTGCCTCTTACATAGGAATGATCCTGGCCCTCAATTGGAAATTCGCCCTGATCGTACTTGCTGTGGTCATTTTGATCACCGTGGTGCTGGATTATCTGGTGATCGGCACCACCTTTACGGTTATCAGCCTGCCGGTATATCTTTGGATCGCGTCTGCCGGATGGATCGCAATTGTGGCTGCCAGCGTTGCCACATTGGTGATTATTTATAAGCATAAGGTCAACTACATTCGCATTTTTAAAGGAACAGAAATTGGCTTGCGCGCCACCTTAAAAGGCAAACACCGGGTAAAATAGGCAGCCAGGGAAAGCTTGATTTCTCTTGATATTCGGTCAAACGGAGATTTTACTAAATTTCAGTTTTTCGGTGCGTTTATTGTATCACCGGTCCGTGCAGAATGCAATTGTTGTCCCCGGTTGTTGCGCACACAAATTCTTTTTGCAAGTTTGAGCCATTGACAAGCTTAGCTATGGAATCGTAAAATGATAAGCAGCAATACGGCGTGGTGGGGATTGAATTATTTTTGCCGGAATGAAAAAATATTTGATTTTCCTCTTGCAAATGGGGAAAAGTAATGCTATAATGGCAGTAATCTAGAGTAGACTTTACGAAAGAGAGGGGCTTGCCCCTCTCTTTTGTTTGCAAAGAAGGTGTAAAAATGAAAGTTACGGAACTGATCACTCAGATTGCCCAGCCCATTGTGGAGGCCAAAGGCTGTAAGCTTTGGGATGTGGAATATGTCCGGGAGGGCTCTGAGCGGTTTTTGCGGGTTTATATCGACAAAGAAGGCGGCGTAAACATCGACGACTGCGAGGCGGTGGCAAGAGCCATGGACCCCATTTTGGACGAAAAGGACCCCATCCAGGAGCGGTATACCTTCGAGGTCAGCTCTGCGGGCCTGGAGCGTCCGCTGAAACGCCCCGGCGATTTTGAGCAGTTTATGGGCAGCCCCGTGCTGGTGAAGCTGTACCGCCCCCGCAACGGTCTGAAGGAGATCCCCGGCATCCTGCGTGGGTATGAAGAGGGCAAGGTCACCGTGGAAGCGGGCAAAGAGACCATTACCTTTGAAAAATCCGAAGTTGCGCTGGTGCGCCTTCGTGTAGAATTTTAACATAGTATTTTAATTGGGAGGAATCAAAAGTGGCAAGAAATACCAGAGCCAAGAAAAATGCCGAAGCACCCAAGGTGGACATCGGCGCAGAGATCTTTGCCAGCCTGCGTGAGCTGGAGAAGATCAAGGGAATCCCTGTTGAGTATATGGTGGAGCGTCTGAAGCAGGCACTGACCAACGCATATCGCAAAGACCGTGAGGACAACCGGGACATTCCTGCAGAAAATGTTGTTGTAGATTTGAGCGAAAAGGGCTTGAGCATGTATTTGGTCAAGACCGTTGTGGAGGAGGTGGAGGATTCCGCCATCGAGATCCATATTGACGCAGCCAGAAATCTGAATGCCAATGTGCAGGCCGGTGAAAGTGTTCAGATCCCTGTGGACATTCAGAAGTTCGGCAGAATTGCCGCACAGACCGCCAAGCAGGTGGTGATCCAGGGCATCCGTGAGGCAGAGCGTGGCGTGATTTACGAAAGCTATTCCTCCAAGTCTCAGGAGCTGCTGACCGGCACTGTGCTGCGGCTGGACCCCTCCGGTGATGTGTTTGTGCGCATTGGCCAGGGCAACGAGCAGCATGATGCAGTGCTCCGTGCCAGCGAGCAGATCCCCGGCGAAAGCTATGAGCCCGGTGATCTGATCCGTGTGTATGTGCTGGAAGTCCACCGTGCAGAGCGCGGTCCTCTGGTCCGTGTGTCCAGAACCCACCCCAATGTGGTGCGCCGTTTGTTTGAATTGGAGACCCCCGAAATCGCTGAGGGTCAGGTGGAGATCCGCAATATCGCCCGTGAGGCCGGTTCCCGCAGCAAGATCGCTGTGCGGGCCGCCATGGAGGGCGTGGATCCCGTGGGCGCATGTGTTGGTCCCCGTGGCGGCCGTGTAGGTGCTGTGGTGGATGAGCTCTGCGGCGAGAAAATCGACATCGTGGTTTGGAGCGAGGATCCCTGTGAGTATGTGAAGGCTGCGCTGTCTCCTGCAGATGTGGTCAGCGTGACTTTGGTGCCCGGGCAGAAGGCCTGCCGGGTTATCGTGCCGGATGATCAGCTGAGCCTTGCCATCGGCAAGGAAGGTCAGAACGCCCGCCTGGCTGCCCGTCTGACCGGCTATAAGATCGATATTAAGCCTGTATCCCAGGCAGAGGCGGAATAATCCGCTTTGTGTAGAAGGAGGGAATCCCCATGCAAAAGAAGATCCCTCAGCGGCAGTGTATGGGCTGCCGGGAACGGAAAGCTAAGCGTGAAATGATCCGTGTGGTCCGTACAGTGGATGGCAGCGTTTGCCTGGATTTCAGCGGCAAGCTTAATGGCCGTGGCGCATATATTTGCCCCCAGCCGGCCTGCCTGCAGAAAGCCCAGAAGGCAAAAAGCCTGGAGCGGAGCCTGGAAGTCCCCATTCCCCAGGAGGTCTATGACCGGCTGGCGGCGGAAATGGAGGCGGAGCTCAATGGATAAAGCGCTTAATTACATTGCCCTTGCCCGGAAGGCAGGGCGGATAGAGCTGGGAGAGGAGCCTGCCGGTGCGGCAGCCCGCGCTCAGCATGCCAGATTGATCGTGGTTGCGTCGGATGCCTCCGACCATACCTGGCGCAGAGCCCAAAGCTTTGTGGCAGGGACCGATCAGCAATGTGTGAAGGTGCCCTTTAACAAAGATCAGCTGGGAATGGCCGTGGGCCGCACCAGCTTGGCTTTGGCGGCATTTACGGATCCGGCAATGGCGCTGGCCTTTATGAAGGCGCTGGGCCAGCCGGAAGCTTACGCAGCAGTGTTGGCCAGCCTGCAAAAGCGCACCGACCGGGTGCAGCAGCGGGCAAAAGAACAAAAAGCCCATGAGCGCAACTGCAAGCGTGGCGGCCGTAAGCCGGGGCAGAAGAAGCAATGATTTCGGAGGTGCGTGAAGTATGAGTTTAGTGAAGTATCGTGTGAAGGAAGTCGCCACAGATTTTGGCGTCACTCCTAAGGAAATTGCGCAGATTATCGGACAGTTTTTTGAAAAGCCCAAGTCCAATTCCCAGGTGTTGACTGACGATGAACTGAATGTATTGTTTGATGTAATTACCCAGACCAATCAGATCGACTCTTTGGAGAAGGTCTTTGCGGTGCAGCCTGCCCCCAAGGCAGAAGAGCCTAAGGCCGAAGCGCCCAGGGAAGAAGCCCCCAAGGCAGACAAGC
Organism: Faecousia sp.; assembly: GCA_045591335.1. Lineage (GTDB taxonomy): Bacteria > Bacillota > Clostridia > Oscillospirales > Oscillospiraceae > Faecousia. Next base: position 418 of record JAZNSR010000153.1, on the reverse strand, counting down.
CCCAGGAAGCAAAGGCAGAAGCAAAGCCTGCCCAGCCCAAGGCGGAAAAGCCGCAGAAGCCTGCTGAGCCTGAGCGCAAGCGGGAGCGCCGTGTGGTGGATACCTCTGCGGTGCAGGTCAACGCTGCCCGTTTTGATGACCGGGTGGACAGCCTGGTTTCTGAGCGTGTGCAGAATTACCAGGGCGGTAAGCAGCGTATTGGCGGCAAGAAGGGTCAGCAGCAGAATAAGAAGGACAATAAGTTCAAGGGCAACAAGGCCCGCAATGAGGAGCAGGAGAAGCTGCGCAAGCTGCAGATGGAGGTTGCCCGGAAGGCTCCTGTGACGGTGAAAATCCCCGAGGAGATCACCGTTGGCGAGTTGGCCAGCCGTATGAAGAAAACTGCCGGTGAGGTCATTAAGTGCCTGATGAAGAACGG
>JAZNSR010000152.1:0-13979 GCA_045591335.1 Faecousia sp. | reverse complement strand
CACTTGATGCCGCCGTATTCGCTGACAAACACCGGCTCGCCCTTATAAGTGTGGCGCAAAGTGCCGCCCGGGCCTTTGCCGCAGTTGGCAGAAACATCAAAATCGCCCTTTTCCATCAGCTCATCATAACGAGCCTTGAAGGTTTCGGGGTTTTGATCATAATCGTGAACATCAAAAATGTCTGTGATCACATGATAATTGCCGCTAGTGTCGATGCAGGGGCGGGTGGGATCCATGGCTTTGGTAACACGATAGATCATAGCATGAACATCATTACACTGCTGCCGTCCCTCAAAATCCCAGGTTTCATTCAACGGACACCAACCAACAATAGAAGGATGGTTAAAATCCCGTTCCACCAGCTCCATCCATTCCGGCAGGAAATCATTCACCGCCTCAAAATGGGTCACATCCAGATTCCAATTGGCATGCTCGCCCCAAACCATGTAACCCATACGGTCGCAATGATATAGGAATCGGGGTTCAAATGCCTTCTCGTGGAGTCTGGCACCGTTAAATCCGGCAGCAAGGGATATCTCGATGTCATGAATCAATGCTTCTTCGTTGGGAGCAGTATAGATGCCATCCGGATAGAAGCCCTGGTCCAGCACCAAACGCTGAAAAACGCTCTTGCCATTGAGCAAAAACTTCATACCGTCCATACGAATGCTGCGCAAGCCGAAGTAGCCCTCCACCCGGTCCTCACCGAAGGTAAACTGCAGATCGTAAAGTCTGCCAGCACCCAGCTCCCACAAATGCTTTTCTGCCAGCTCCAGATAAATGTCCGTCTGACCCTGATGCGCCTCTACCGTCTTTTCTGCCATGGTTCTTCCCTCGTAGAGAGCCTTTACCGTTAGGGGCGCACTCCCGGAAGTCATTACGCTGACACGCACAGCGGAATTCTCCGCATCCGGATATACCCGGTAACCGGTAATATAGTTTTGGGGAACTCTTTCCATCCACACAGTTTGCCAAATTCCGGTGGTCCTGGTATAATAACAGCCATAGGAATAAAGCTTATCGCTCTGCTTTCCCGCAGGCTGCTTATGGCTACGCAGATCATCCTCTGCGCACACGGTGATCACGGCCTTTTCACCATCTATGTAATCCGTAATATCCGCACTGAAAGAGCTATAGCCACCCTTATGTACGCAGACCTCTTTACCTCCTACATACACAGTTGCCTGATAGTCTACCGCGCCAAAATGCAGGATCACCCGGTCTCCCCTCCCTATGGCTGCCAGCCACTGGGGCGAAAAACTAACTTCCTTACGATACCAAACGCATCCCATAAAATCCTTAAATCCAACACCGGACAATTCACTTTCCGGGCAAAAAGGAACCGTAATCTCATTTTGCAAAGATGCTGCGTTTTGCAAATCGCGCTCTTTTCCGCTAAAGCTATTGTCGATTTCAAACTCCCACCGGCCATTCAGATTCTGCCAGCAGGCTCTGACCATTTGAGGCCGGGGGTGCTCCGGTCTGGGAATATTCATCATAATTCCTCCATTCTGCGCATAAACTACCAACTGTCGTTTTTCACATCCCGTTTTTTTCTTTTAAACGGTTTCACTCCACTCCAGTGAGATTTCGCTCATTTATGGTACAAGAATGCGCATATTCATCCTTTTTGTTCATTGCATAAATAGTGTAAAATATACATGTGCAAAATATACATGTATGATGACGATTCGAATCTTCTTTTTTGTTGGATTGTGGTAATTATTCCATATTTTCTCCATAGGGTTCGAATCAAAATTGGTGTATATTCATATTGTACCATTCCAGTTATTGCGACAACAATGGAGATTCCTCGCATCAAAAGGGAGAATGTGCGCATGAAAGAAGAAAAAAAAGATTTCCTGGGCATTGACTATGAAAACATGCCTTTTGCCATGGAATGTTTTGGTATCTCATACTGCGACGAAAGCTATTACATGGAGCGAAACTGCGCCCATTTGACTGTCATTGAGTATGTGATCAGCGGCACCGGCACAGTAGAATCCCCCAAAGGCACTTTCCGGCCTTCAACCGGTGATGCCTACCTGCTACGCGCCAACGAGCCTCACAAATACTATGCCGACCCCAAATTCCCCTGGGTAAAGATCTGGGTCAACCTGCAAGGCAAACTGATTACGCCCATTCTGGACGCTTACGGCCTGACCCACAGCATGTATCTGCCCAAGATGGATATTTACAGCTTCTTGAAGCGAATTCATGATATTGCCTCTCCCGATGACATCGATATCGTCGATGCCATGGATGACTGCTGCCAAGTATTTTTGGAATTGTGCCAGTATATCCGAAACAATCTGAACGCAGGTGAGCTGGAAAAACCCGTCCCCAGAAACATTTCTTTGTTAAAGGAGTATTTGGACATACATTTGGAGGAGCGCCTGTCTTTGGAAAAATGCAGTGAGATCACCTTCCTGTCCATCTCCCAAACCATCCGCCGTTTCCGCAGCGCTTACGGCGTAACCCCTTATGAATATTTAAATCAGCGGCGAATCCTCACTGCAAAACAGCTGCTGCAAAACTCCACTTTGAGCATAGAAGAAATCGCCACGCAAACCGGATTTACAGATCACAACTACTTTTCAAAGTATTTCAAGAAAAAAGTAGGCATGTCCCCCAGTAAATTCCGCAAGGAATCCGAAACACAATAAAAAAATACCTCTCGCTGCCAATTGCGAGAGGTATTTTAAGAAATTACAAAGCTTCCAAAACGGTCTGCAGGCAATGCGCCACCAATCCGGCGCCAGCGTCATTGGGGTGCAGGCCATCGGGCATATACATTTGCCGAAGGATCTCCACACGGGGCTGAATGGGACAAGTAGCAAACAGATCCACCAGCGGCAGTCCGTAAAATTCTGCTATATCCCGCAATGCCTGCACATATACAGACAAGGGACCAACCCGGCGGACCCCCAGCTCATTATACAGCACTTCGTCCTCCGACAAGCGGTGCAACGGGGTCATCAGCACCACTGTAGCTTTCGGATATTTCTCATAAAGCTTCTGCACCAGCAAATGGCAAGCACCATAAAAAGTATCGTTGGTGCGGTCGGCAATGGTGCCAAGAGCCGCATCCCCTGTACCGAAATCGTTGGTACCGCCAAAAACCACCACGATATCCGCATCCGTGATCAGCTCATCCACCCGGCTGGCAAAATGCCGTTCCTCCCAGGGGCGCTCTGTTCCGGGAAAACGCTGGGGTGTAATACGGCTGCCGCCAATACCGTTTGCGTAAACCAAGGCACCGGTGCGCTGCCCAAACTGATTCCAATATGTATACTGGGCAGCGGATGTACCGCATCCGTCTGTAATGCTATCACCCAAAAATACAACCTTTTTTCCTTTTAATTCCATACTTCTTCTCTCCTTCTATTCTTGCAAATCAATTTATAGCTTACGCTGTGCCAGCGCATCTTCATATATCTTCACCAAATAACAGCCGTTTTCATAGGTCAGCCGCAGGATCGCATCCTGAAGCTCCCCTTCGGCCTTGATCCCCACTTGATTGGTTTCATAGGCCAGGTCTCCGTCATAGCCGATCTCCGCTAATACGGGAATAAGCTTAAACCAATCAATTGTACCCATAAAGGGCTGTAGGTGCTCGTCCCGGGTGCCATAGTGATTATCATTAATATGGGTGTTTTTCAACCGATGTCCCACCGCACGCAGCGCGCGAACCTGATCAAAGCGCATTTGGTTGGCATGACCCGTATCCCAACAAATCCCCACCATGGGATCATTATAACTGTCCACCAAACGAATCAGTTCCTCATAGCGGGTGCAATACCGGTCCGGCCAGGAGCGGTTCAAACTGGGCAGCATGTTTTCAAAGGCCGTGCCCACACCGTTTTTAATGCCGAGCTCCACAAACTTATCGTAGTATTTTCGGTTTTCCTCCTGCTGTGGCATTTCCTCAAAGTTATATTCCGGAAAGCTCATAGGATGAGCAGTGGCATACCGAACGCCCAGCATGGCGCTGCCAATATAGGCCCGCCGCATGCATTCATCAAAATATTCCGCATAGCCGGGTTTTTGAAAATTGGCGTCTGTGCAGTACATCGTATCTGTAATATAAGGCAAGTGACTTTGGGAAAAGGTCACACCCAGCTTCTGCGCCAGGTTTGCGATCCTGTCAATGCGCTGCTGCCAATCATCGCCCCGGAGGATATAGTTAGGATAATTGTGGCATACAAAAGCAAAATCCAGCACCCGATACCCCGCATCGTATAGCCTGCGAACAGTTTCCTCATAGTCGTTTAAAAGCGGATTGCCAAAGCTACGCAAGGCAACCCCTATTGTGGTTGACGGTCTCATATTTCTTCTCCTTTGCTATGAGATATGCCCGCCGTACTCCCGGCAAGCTGTTAGTTTGCAGTTATTATATACAATTCCTTCCGGAAATGGAATTGGTAATGTTGCTTTATTTGCGCTAAAAAAGGGAGCATTTCAGCATTTTACGCCGGCGTTTTTTTCCAGAACCGCTCCAATCTGACCATTTTCTGTTAACACAACCAAACTACCGTGTTTACATACAATCACATAAATCACTTATAAATTCTAATAACAGGAGGATAACAAAATGGATAACAGTATGAAAGTAGCAATCATGGAAGGCATTGGTAAGATGGGCTATACAGAACGCCCCATCCCCACTCCCAAAGCAAACGAGGCATTGGTGAAGCTGGAGTATGTCGGCATCTGCGGTAGTGATATGCACTACTACGAAACCGGTGCAATCGGTAATTACATCGTCAAGCCTCCTTTCGTATTGGGTCACGAACCCGGCGGCGTAGTGGTAGCAGTTGGCCGGGAGGTAACCCACCTAAAGGTGGGAGACAAAGTAGCGCTGGAGCCCGGCAAAACCTGCGGTCACTGCGAATTCTGCAAAACCGGACGCTATAATCTTTGCCCGGATGTCGTATTCTTCGCCACCCCTCCGGTGGACGGTGTCTTTCAAGAATATGTTGCCCATGAAGCAGATCTGTGCTTCAAGCTGCCCGAAAATGTCTCCACTCTGGAAGGTGCACTGATCGAGCCTTTGGCTGTTGGCTTCCACGCGGCCAACCAGGGCGGCGCTCATGCAGGGCAAACGGCCGTTGTTATGGGGGCGGGCTGTATTGGTCTGGTAAGTATGATGGCGCTGAAAGCAGAAGGTGTCAGCAAGGTCTATGTGGTGGACATCATGCAGAAGCGTCTGGATAAAGCCCTGGAGCTGGGTGCGGACGGCGTGATCAACGGCAAGGACGAGGACGCTGTGGAAGCTGTTATGCGGTTGACCAACGGGGCCGGATGTGATCTGGCAATCGAAACAGCCGGAACTGAAATCACCACCCGTCAGTGCATCCATATGACAAAAAAGGGTGCTACCATTGTGCTGGTGGGCTACTCCAAGAGCGGCGAAATGACCTTACCCTTAAGCCTGGCGCTGGACAAAGAACTGACCTTCAAGACTGTATTCCGTTATCGCCATATCTATCCCATGGCAATTGAGGCCGTTGCAGCAGGCAAAGTGAATCTAAAAGGCATCGTGACAGATATTTTTAATTTCGACAATATTCAGGATGCCATGGACAAGAGCGTTAACGATAAGGCAAATATTGTAAAAGCAGTTGTAAAAATTGGAAAGTAATCCGTGCAAATACAACATAATCCCGAAATGCACAATGGCATTTCGGGATTTATATATCTTTGTATCAAAAGAATATTCGCATTATAATCTGCCCAAAACCTTCATCAGCGCCGTAGGATCATTGGCAGTAATCAGATCTGCGCCCTTTTCAATGCACATACGCACATCCTCTTCCGTATCTGCGCAGTACATGTGAATGGGCAAGCCCTTTGCCAAGTAAATAGGCAGAATCTCAGAACGCACCAAATTCAGTCCAAGACCCAGCTCACAATAGTATTCGTATGTATCCGCAGCATATTCTCCCATCAAAAAATCCGGATAGCCCATGGTGCGTCCGTTGTATTTCACCTTTAAGTACTTGATAATACGACCATTGAACGCATAAAAATAGCAGGTATCAAAAAATCCGTACTTCTTCAGCAATGCAACGGTGATATCCACATTTTCTTCAGTAAACTCCTTGATTTCCACGCCCAACTTAATATGCGGATACTTCTCTTTGCACAAAATCAGTAATTCTTCCAAAGTGGGAATTTCAATATCCTGGCCCTTAAAGGCATCACCAAACTTTTCTTCATAAGTGGCTCGCAGCTTCTTTACCTGGGATAAAGTAAGGTCACGCACATGGACATCCTCACCACAAGTACGGCGGCAATTGCCGTCATGAATCAAGACCGGCACCTTATCCGCAGTCAGCCATACATCAAACTCAATGGCATCCACGCCCATTTCCAGCGCCGCCTGGAAAGAGATCATCGTATTCTCCGGATACTTAGCACAGAAGCCTCTGTGACCTTCTACCAGAATCTTTTTCATATACATTCCTCCATCTTAATTTTCTGACCGTATCCATATCTTCTATCATCAGCACAGTAACTATAACAGCAATTGCCACCCTTGTAAAGGGAATATAACCGCATACATTCTGCCAAAACAAGCTGTATGCAATTAATTACTGCCACCGGCAGAGCACGCTGGGGGGATAGCCATAATACGCCTTGAACTGTCTTGAAAAATTGCACAGATCAGAAAAACCTGTCATAGATGCCACATTTGTCACGCTATAGCCCGACACCAAAAATTCTTTGGCCCTTTCCAACCGCAAACGAGAAAGATATTCCTGTGGTGGACACCCATAGGTTTTTCGAAAAATCGATGTCAAATATCGTCTGTCAATATGCAAAGATTTTGCAATCTGTGCAATATTGACTTTCTGCATATATGCATTATCAAGATAGGTCTTCGCCCTAACCGCATAATCTGGAGCAGACGGATTGTTTCTTTTGCTTTTCTGAGATAAAAAACGCAACAACTGGAATGTCAAAGCAAAGATTTCTGCATCTGCATCTTCCTGATCACAACAATCCCGAATGTTTTGAAAATAATGTGTAACCTGAGGCTGGCGGATCACAGCAGTAGACAAAAATTCAAATTCTTTCGAAGTGGAAAAGCCAATCCACCCGTACCGCCAAGGATCTTCTGTGCTGGCATAATATGTGGTAATCTTACCGGGCGGAATGACAAACAAATCCCCCGGTCCAACGGTATAAGTCGCTCCATCCCGTTCAAAAAAACCGTTTCCTGAGAAAACATAATGCAATAAGTAATGTTCCCGCACCGCCGGACCGCAGCTATGCCCCGGCAAACATTCCTGATAACCATAATTGATCGGCGCAACCGTATGCCAAATTCCAGGAATAATAAACTTATCTTCCACTGTCATACACCTCTTTCAGTATATTCCATTTTATCAAATGTCCCCTCCATTTTGCAATAGTTTTTTCTCTATCCTGTGCTATAATCAGAGCAAATAAACCCCAAGGAGGTAACCAAAATGCTGAAAATTACTTTTCTGGGTGCAGGCAGCACCATCTTTGCCCGTAATGTCCTTGGCGATGTTATGTGTACCCCCGCTTTACAGCAATGTGAAATCGCACTTTATGACATTGATGAAACCCGACTGCAAGAAAGTGAAAAAATCCTGCAAACCATTAACAAAAATGTCAACGAAAGCCGCGCAGTAATTAAGTCTTATTTAGGCGCTGAAAATCGCAAAGATGCGCTTCGGGATGCGCGATTTGTGGTCAATGCGGTTGCTATTGGAGGTTATGAACCCTGCACTGTCATTGATTTTGAGATCCCCAAAAAATACGGCCTTCGTCAGACCATCGCAGATACCCTAGGTATTGGTGGCATTATGCGCGCATTGCGTACTATCCCGGTTATGGAGGAATTCGCCCGGGATATGGAAGAAGTTTGCCCTGATGCGTGGCTTCTCAATTATTCCAACCCCATGGGTATGCTCACCGGCTACATGCTGCGCTACACCAATATCAAAACCATCGGCCTATGCCATAGTGTGCAGGTCTGCGCCCGTTGGATTTTGGAAAGAGTGGATATGCTGGACAAGCTGGAAAACCATCAGGAATTGATCGCCGGTATCAACCACATGGGTTGGCTTCTGGAGATAAAAGACAAGGACGGCAACGATCTGTATCCCGAAATTCGCAAAAGAGCTAAAGAAAAGAACCTGTCCGGTAAGCATGATGATATGGTCCGCTTTGATTATATCAATCGTTTTGGTTACTACTGCACAGAATCCAGTGAGCATAACGCTGAATACAACCCCTTCTACATCAAAGAAAAATACCCCGAGCTGATCGACCGGTACAACATTCCTTTGGACGAGTATCCCAGACGCTGCATAGACCAAATCCGGGAATGGAAAGAAATGAGCGAAAGCCTGATGACGGACTGCCATCTGAGCCACACTCGTTCTCACGAATATGCATCCTATATTATGGAAGCAATCTGCACAGATACACCCATCCGTATCGGCGGTAATGTTCTCAACACCGGGCATCTAATCTCTGATTTTCCCGAGCATGCATGTGTTGAAGTGCCCTGCCTAGTGGATGCAGCAGGCATTCATCCCACCTATGTAGGCGCACTACCTCCGGTTTTGGCAGCCATGAATATGTCCAATATTAACGTACAACTGCTAACCATTGAAGCTGCCAGAACCAAAAAAGTCGAAGATATCGTTCGTGCAGCCATGCTGGATCCTCATACCGCTGCGGAGCTTTCTATCGATGATATTGAAAAAATGGTGTTGGAGCTTGTAGAAGCGCACGGAAAATATATGTCCATGTATCAATAACCACTTCATTGACAAGATACCCACTCGATAGTATACTGCAAATATATACTATCGACGGAGTGACTGCCATGAAAAGAAGTCTGATTTGGGGAACCGTAATCGCATTGAGTATCACGCTGAGTGCTTGTACCAACAATCGGCAAACGGGTGACTCTTCCCTACCCACGACTGAACCAACCACAATTGAGGTCAGCCCTGACCCCCCGGAAACCGCAGATGAAACCACGGCGTCTGCCCATTCCCCTTTATATCTTCCGGAATACACAGCAGAGCAAATCATGATATATTTTGAAGAAATCGTATTGCACATGGAATATCCGGACGGTACGGGCAACCCTGCCCTGGTGCAAAAATGGATCGAGCCCATCCGTTATCGCGTTACTGGGAAACCCACTGAAGAAGACATGACAGTACTTACAGATTGCATTACGCAGCTGAATACCATCGAGAGCTTTCCCGGAATCTATCCTGCTGCGGAGGGAGAATTTGAAAATGTCACTTTGCATTTTCTGGATCCGGATGAATTCCGACTTCGGTTTTCTGAAATTGTGCAGGGAGAAGATGCCTTCGGCGCTACGCAATTCTGGTACTATACAGAAACCAACGATATTTATACGGCCAATATCGGTTACCGCACAGATTTAGACCAAGCTGTCCGTTCCTCCATCATTATTGAGGAGATCGTCAACATGTTGGGCGTATCGGATTCCGAGCTGCGCGAGGACAGCATCGTTTACCAACATTCCAATGAAAACTTGGCGTTAAGCGATGTAGACTGGGTCATATTAAAGCTGCTGTACGATCCGGCAGTCCAATGCGGTATGAATTCAGACCAATGCAACGCAATTATTGATCAGCTATATTACTAACCAAAAAGAGGAGGCACAAGCCTCCTCTTTTTACCGTGTCGCGTTTTGCGTTGTATAAAGCTGTGCATAAATGCCGCCCTGCTCTAAAAGCTGATCGTGAGTACCTTCTTCCGCGATCACACCGTCTGCAATGGAAATGATGCGGTCTGCAGCACGAATGGTACTGAGCCGATGGGCAATGATCATGGTTGTGCGTCCCTGAGCCAACGCATCAAAGGCCCGTTGTATCTTTGCTTCTGTAACAGAATCCAAAGCAGAAGTGGCTTCATCCAAAATAAGGATAGGCGGATTCTTCAGAAATATCCGGGCAATAGCAACCCGCTGCTTTTGTCCGCCGGACAGCAGCGCGCCACGCTCGCCTACATAAGTGCCAAACCCCTTGGGCATAGCAATAATATCATCGTAAATTTCTGCCCGCTTGGCAGCCTCCATGACCTCCTGATCCGTTGCATCCGGCTTGCCGTAACGAATATTCTCCATAACCGTATCCGCAAACAGGAATACATCCTGCTGCACAATACCAATATTTTTATGCAGGCTCTCCTGCGTCACATTGCGAATATCCTGGCCATCAATAGAAATGCTGCCATCGGTAACCTCATAGAAACGGGGAATCAGTTGGCAAAGAGTGGTTTTACCGCCGCCGGAGGGACCCACCACCGCAATAGTCTGACCGGGTTGCACCTCAAGGGAAACATCCTGCAAAACCGGCAAATCCCCATCATAAGAAAAGCTCACATTCTGCACCTGGATGTGACCTTTTACATGCTCCAGGATCTTTGCATCTTCTTTATCCTGGATGCTGGGTTCTGTGCCCATGATTTCCACGAAACGCTTTAAGCCTGCAAAACCGGTGGCGAACTGCTCAGAAAAACCGGAAAGCTTCCGCATGGGGCTTACAAAAGCCGTAATATACAGCGTAAAAGTAAGCAAATCCGCATACTCCAGGCCCTGGGTCATATTCAAATAACCGCCCACGCCAATGACGATCACATTCAGGCTGCACATGAAGAATTCCATAGAGCTGAAAAAGGTCGCCATAGAACGGTAAAAGCCAACAGAAGCCTTTTTAAACTGCGCATTGGCAGCATCAAAGCGTTGAATCTCCACATCCTCATTGGCAAAGGCCTTAGCAGTACGCATGCCGGATAAGCTGGATTCAATCTCTGTATTGATATGCCCAATTTTTTGCTTACGCTCCACAGACGCACGGCTCATTTGCTTGCGCAGCAGCATAACCACGATCACAAACACCGGAATAGCCAATCCCACAACCAAAGCAAGCCGCCACTGAATGGTGGCCATGACCACCAAAGCACCAATAATGGTCAACAAGGAGGTCAGCAGGTCTTCTGGGCCATGATGCGCCAGCTCTGTCAGCTCAAATAGATCCGAGGTCAAGCGGCTCATAAGCTGACCAGTGCGGTTATGATCATAAAAATCGTGATTTAGTTTTTGCAAATGCCGGAACAGATCTGCCCGGATATCCGCTTCCACCCGTACGCCAAACATGTGACCAAAATAGGCCACGATGTAGTTTAGCAATGAGCGAAGCACATAGCTGAGCACAAGCACAATCACGACTGTAAAAAACGCCTGGTACATTTTGTCAGGAAGCAGCTCATAAAGCGCCGTTCTGGTAATCAGCGGGAAAGCCAGGTCAACACCCGCAATCAGGCAGGCGCAGCAAATATCCAAAAAGAATAATCCCTTATGATTTTTAAAATATTTCAAAAAAATCAACAACGGGGATTTCTTACGGTAATCCTCTGTTTTCATATTTCTCCCTCCGTTCTACATGATTATAACCGAAAAAAACGCCAATTGCAATACATCAATGCATGTGATAGAATAACGAAAAAGGAGGGATACTATGCAGCTGATTTATCATGACGAACAAATTGTAGTATGCGTAAAGCCTGTGGGCATAGATTCCGAGCACGAATTGCCCCAAGCACTGCAGCAGGCATTGGGCGGTGATATTTTTACGCTGCATCGGCTGGACAAAAATGTTGGCGGTATCATGCTCTATAGCCGGACCAAAACAGCCGCTGCAGCCCTCTCCCGAATCATTCAAGAAGGTCAAATGATCAAAGAATATGTCGCCATGGTACATGGCACCCCGCCGGAAAACGGCGATTGGCAGGATCTGCTATTTAAAGACAGCCGAAAAAACAAAGTTTTCGTGGTAAAAAAGCAACGGGCGGGCATAAAACCGGCGCGCTTGGAATTCAACAGAATTACCGCGGGAGAAAACAGTCTGGTGCATATTCGTCTGCACACCGGCAGAAGCCATCAGATCCGTGTGCAGTTTTCCAGCCGCGGATTTCCACTGGTTGGTGATCACAAGTACGGCTCCCGAGCAGAACTAAAAGAACCTATGCTCTATTCCTGCCGGATCACTTTCCCCTATCAAGGAAAATCAGCAGTATTTGAGCATTATCCGGAATGGTATATAGGAGCAGCAAAATGATAACCCACCGAGGAACACGAACAATCGAAACAGAACGGCTGATTTTGCGCCGGGCCACCATGGATGATGCCAATGCCATGTTTCATAACTGGGCAAACGATCCCAAGGTCACCAAATATCTGACCTGGCCCGCCCACAGCAGTCCGGAAGTAACGAAAACTGTTTTGCAGAATTGGGTTTCCTGCTACAATAATGCTGCCTTCTATCAATGGTTAATTGAACTGAAGGGCTCTGATTTGGACCCAATTGGGTCTATTAGCGTAGTATCCTGCGATGATACAAAAGAAAAGGCGGAAATTGGATACTGCATTGGCCGCCGCTGGTGGCATCAGAGAATCACCTCAGAAGCATTGGCTGCAGTGATTCAGTTTTTATTTGATCAAGTGGGCGTACTGTACATCACAGCCAAACACGATGTAAATAATCCAAATTCCGGTGCTGTCATGAGGAAGTGTGGCATGATGCTCCAAGAAATTGCGCCCCAGGCAGGCCGCAACAATCAAGGAATCTGTGATATGGTCTCCTACATAATCAGCAAAACGCCCAATAACCGCAAAAGGGTTCACGCAGTAATTGACCGGCCTCTCGATTCGTTTCACCCACAACATCCGGACCTTTTTTATGAAGTAAACTACGGTTTTATTCCGGGTACAAAAGCACCAGACGGTGAAGAACAGGACGCATATATTCTGGGTGTTGATCATCCAATCCATGAATTCTGGGGCCATTTAATTGCCATTGCCCATAGGCAAGACGACATTGAGGACAAATGGATCATCGCACCGGAATATTGCACATATTCTAAAGACGACATTGCAAAAATGATCGCATTTCAAGAAAAATATTTTCAAACTGATATTATAATGCTATAAAATGACTGCTTTCTATGAAAAATTCGTTCGTCTGAGGTACATTTAATGAAAAATACTGACGCAAAAATGGTATATTTTCTAAAAGCAACATTAAGTGATGCGGAGAATATTCAAAAACTCCAAAAAGAAGCCTTTACTGCACTATTGGAAAAATACCAGGATCACGAAATAAATCCTGCAAATGAATCATTAGAACGCATTACACAAAAAATTACGCAACCGGATAGCTATTATTACTATATCATGGTGAAAGAAAATATTGTTGGATGTATTCGAATCGTAGATACCAAAGACGAGGCGCCAAAAAGAATATCCCCGTTATTCATCTTACCGAAATACCAGGGCAAAGGATATGCACAAGCCGCAATACTGCAGGCCGAAGAAATACACGGTACAAATAACTGGACATTAGAAACCATCCTGCAGGAAAAAGGTAATTGCTATTTATATGAAAAAATGGGATATGTACAAACCGGACAAGAAACAATAATCAACAAAAACATGACACTGATCACTTATCAAAAATAGCAGCAACAAGCTCCGGCCTTTCGGTCGGAGCTTGTGTTCGCGTTACCTATCTTCCTGGGTAGGTCAAGTATTGTCATGCCGTCCGGAACAGTCCGGGGGACTGTTCCAGGCATCAAATATTTGAAGGAATAAAAAAAGCTCCGGCCTTTCGGTCGGAGCTTGTGTTCGCGTTACCTATCTTCCCGGGCAGTCACCCGCCAAGTATTGACAGCGTACATGAGCTTAACTTCTGTGTTCGGGATGGGGAGCGAGCCGACTGCCGCCGGTGGCGGGAGAAAGGAGACGAGCGAGTGGCAGCGGGCGACCATCGACGCAGGCGTTCGAGCCAAGGAGAGGGTCTGGTACCGCAACAGGAAACAGGTGGAATAGTCCACTTATTCAAGCATAGAAAAAACCTCTGCTATTTCTAGCAGAGGTCTAAATGTTGGCATTA
>JAZNSR010000151.1:0-29889 GCA_045591335.1 Faecousia sp. | reverse complement strand
GTACAGCTTAGCGCGACGAACCTTGCCCTTACGGACGGTCTCGACCATAGCAACATTGGGAGAGTGAACAGGGAAAACCTTCTCACAGCCAACGCCATAGCTGATACGACGAACAGTGATGGTCTCACCAATACCGCCGTGCTTCCGAGCGATGATGGTGCCTTCAAACACCTGGATACGCTCACGGGAGCCTTCCTTGATCCGCACATGCACACGAACAGTGTCGCCGACCTTCATTTCAGGCAGCTCTTCCTTCATGTACTGGCTGGACAATGCCTTTACTAAATCCATATCTTTGTCCTCCTTAATATTAGGCGTTCATGCAGCGTGAAAGCTCCGGCGATATGGATCCCGGCACCGCAGAGGACTCACCTTGTTCTCAGACTGGGTGATTATAGCATGTGCAAATTCAAAAATCAAGTATTATTTTCCTAAAATATCCGGTATTTTCGCTGAAAACCTTAAAATCCCAGGTCTTCTCCCACCAAAATGAATTTAATACGCCCAACGGGACGACAATGACGGGTGATTAGAATCTGATTGCATATACAGCTAACACTCTTACAATCCGCGCATGCGCCGGTAATGCTGCAAGGATTATCCAATCCAAAACGCTGCTGATTTATCGGCGCGGCAACTGTGCGAGCCCGGTTGATTGCCGTTTCCAGCGTATCCTCAACCTTATTCATACCCGCAATCACCAAAACAGACTTAGGGCCATATACAATCGCTGCAACACGATTGCCCATGCCATCTATATTTACCATTTGTCCATCCAGGCTCATTGCATTGGCTCCTGTAATAAAAACATCCGCAGTCAATGCCGCTTTCGATGCCATATCTTTTTCTTCCGGAGTGGAGCACAAGTCCCGGTCAATCACCTTATAGTCCCCAGCCCTGACAGCATCCAGCAACCCAATCTGATTGGCGGAAGTAGCGCCGCCCCAGGAGACTGTCTCACCGGACTCAATCAACGACAATGCTTTCTTTAAAGCCTCCTGCCGATCATCACAATAGTACGCCTCAAAATGCCGGTTATGCAAATTCTTCAGCAGCACTTGCGCCCGTTTCTGATAATACGACTTTTTTACATCGTTCATAAACCGCTCCTTTGTTACTGCTCCAAAAGCTTTTCCAATGCAGCATATTTCAAACAGGTAGTAAACACATCCATAGCTTTTTCCAATTCCTCTACAGGGGGCAGACTGGGCGCAATACGAATATTGCTATCAGCTGGATCGATGCCATAAGGATATGTTGCGCCAGCATTAGTCATGGTCACGCCAGCCTCTGCAGCCAATTGCAGAGCTCGTTTTGCAGTGCCGGGCATGGTGTTCAAGCTAATGAAATAGCCGCCCTTAGGCTTATTCCAGGACGCAAAACCGCAGGGTGCGATCTGCTGATCTAAAACATCCAAAACCATCTTAAATTTTGGAGCCATGATCTTTGCATGCTTTTTCATTAACTCCAAAGTATGTGCACGGTCTTTCAGATACAGCACATGGCGAAGCTGATTAACTTTATCAAAAGAAATCATCTGAATACTCATGAGCTTAGTCATATATTTGATGTTTTCCACGGAGGAAGCCAACACTGAGATACCTGCGCCAGGGTAAGTAATTTTAGAGGTAGAGGCAAACTCATACACCATATTGGGTCTTCCCGCTTGGGCACAAAGAGAAATAATATCTGCAAAGGGCAAGAAGTCTCCCTCAAATTCATGCACGCAATAGGCGTTATCCCACATGATCACAAAATCCGGTGCCGCAGGCTTTAGATTTGCCATCCGGTTGACAGTATCATTGGAATAAACCACACCTTCTGGATTGGAATATTTAGGTACACACCAAATACCCTTTGCAGTAGGATCTTTCACCCATTCCTCCACCCGGTCCATATCCGGCCCGTTTTCCGTCATGGGCACGCAGATCAATTCTGCGCCAAAGGATTCGGTGATCTTAAAATGTCGGTCATAGCCGGGA
Source organism: Faecousia sp. (assembly GCA_045591335.1). GTDB lineage: Bacteria > Bacillota > Clostridia > Oscillospirales > Oscillospiraceae > Faecousia. The sequence goes on along the minus strand of JAZNSR010000151.1, from coordinate 27,907 downwards.
CTGGGGCAAAGAAATTTCACCGTTTCTTCTTTGCACCAGGGACGCGGACTCCCCACCAAGCCATGGGTATATGCCTTGCTGATCACATCATACATCAAGGTTAGGCTGGAAGCGCCACCCACAAAAGTTTCCTCCGGCTTGCAGCCCAAAACATCCGCCCAATACTCCCGGGCACAGTACAGTCCGGGCAATTCGCCGTAATTTCTGGCATCCACACCGTTAACATTAGCGCAAACCGTTTCATCAGTGAGAACAGTTAAGATATCACCAACCAGATCCAGTTGCTTTTTAGACGGCTTTCCTCTTGCCATATTTAAATTCAGCCGCTGTGCTTTACAGGCATCAAAATGCTGCTTTACTTCCTGCAAATACTGCTGTAGTTCGGCTTTTGTCAAATTCGCATACTGTTTCATTTATACTACCTCCGAAAAATATGGAAACATTATACATCGAATGTACCAGAATGGCAACCGTTCATTTCAAGAAACAGAAAATTATTTAATACTATTGCATTTTATGAAATTATAGAATAGAATCAATGCTAAGTAATTATTTCTGAAGGTCGAGGGATCGAATATGCGTGAAAAAATCAATGTGCCGGAATTGTTCGGCTGCGATGTTTTTAATAAAGCCGCCATGAAAAGCAGATTACAACCGGACATTTATGAAGCATGGGAGCATTGCATTGAAACCGGCACTTCCCTTTCTTTAGAGGTAGCCAATGAAATAGCCGCTGCCATGCGTGACTGGGCAATTGAAAAAGGTGCTACGCACTATACCCACTGGTTTCAGCCTATGACCGGCATCACCGCTGAAAAGCACGATTCTTTTATCGAACCTGCCGGTGACGGCAAGGTTATAATGGAGTTCACCGGCAAAGCCCTGGTCCGTGGTGAGCCGGACGCATCTTCTTTTCCGTCCGGCGGTCTCCGGGCCACCTTTGAGGCCAGGGGGTATACCGCCTGGGATCCCACCTCATTTGCGTTTGTCCGTGACGGCAGCTTATATATCCCCACCTGCTTCTTCTCTTACACCGGCGCTGCGCTTGATAAAAAAACCCCTTTACTTCGCTCTATCGACGAAATATCAAAAGAAGCTGTGCGTATTTTGCGTTTATTCGGTGATGAAAACACTAAACGAGTTATCCCCTGCGTAGGCGCTGAGCAAGAATATTTCCTGCTTCCAAAAGATCTTTATGCAAAACGGCTTGATCTGCGGCTAACAGGCAGAACACTCTTTGGCGCAGTACCGCCTAAAGGGCAGGAATTGGATGACCATTATTTTGGTACTATCCGCAACAGGGTGTCCAATTATATGAAAGAACTGGATGAGCAGCTCTGGCGCCTGGGGATTCTGTCAAAAACCAAGCACAACGAAGCCGCCCCTTGTCAACACGAGCTCGCTCCCATTTATACAGACTGCAACAGCGCATGCGATGCCAACCAGCTAACCATGCTAGTCATGAAAAAATGCGCTGCAAAGCACAATTTGGTCTGCCTACTCCACGAAAAGCCCTTCAAAGGTGTCAACGGCTCCGGCAAACACAACAACTGGTCCCTAGCAACGGACAGTGGACAAAATTTGTTCAGTCCAGGCAATACGCCACGGCAAAATGCGCAGTTTTTAGTGTTCCTGGCCGCATTCATCAAGGGTATTGATGAATATCAGGATTTCCTGCGGTGTACCGTTTCTTCCGCAGGCAACGACCATCGGCTGGGAGCTCACGAAGCGCCTCCGGCGATTGTATCCATTTTTCTGGGTGACGAGCTGACATCTGTAGTCCAATCTATTATTAATGGCACCGACTATACCAATCCCTCCAAAAGTCTTATGCGCATCGGTGTGGATGTGTTACCTGCCATTCCCAAAGACACAACAGACCGCAACCGCACCTCTCCCCTTGCCTTTACAGGCAATAAATTTGAGCTGCGTATGTTGGGTTCTTCTCAATCCATCGCCGGCCCTAATATTGCACTGAACACCATTATGGCTGAGGAGCTCAGCAAATTTGCGGATACATTGGAAAAAGCCGAAGATTTCGAAACCACTCTGCAAACACTTGTGTGCCAGACATTCACTGCGCATCAACGGATCATTTTTAACGGAAACGGTTATAGCGAACAATGGAGCCTGGATGCCAAAAGCCGCGGGTTAAGCAATTTCCCAACCACTGCAGAAGCTTTACCGAAATATATCAGCAAAGCCAATATGGAGTTGGTTACTAAACGCGGGATTTTCACCCGGGAGGAATTCCTGGCCCGTTACGAGATCCACCAGCAATCATACAAAAAGATTATTCACATTGAAGCAAAAACCTCTATCGATATGGTGCTGCACCAGATCCTGCCCGCAGCATCCGCCTATACCACAGCTTTATGCAACAGTATTATTGCAAAAAAAGCCGTGGGCGCAAGCTATAAGGCAGAAGAAGCATTGGTAAAAAAGCTTTCCATATCCACCGATGCCTTATATGATGCTACAGAACAATTAGCAACATCTTTAGAGCTGGTTCCGGAAGAACTGGATGCCGCAGTGACTTATTGTGCGAATACAGTAATTGCCCACATGAACCACATGCGAAAACACGCGGACATTCTGGAACAGCTTACAGATAAAAGTTACTGGCCTTATCCCAGTTATTCCGACCTTTTATACTACTAAAAATACGGTGCATTCAGGGCTTCTTCTGAATGCACCGTATTCTATTTCCCTGTTGAACCAAACCCGCCCACAGAACGGTCTGTATCTTCTAAAGAATCCGAAATTACAAATCCCGGTGTAATCACGGGAGTGATCAGCAATTGCGCAATGCGCTCTCCATGGCATACGGTTTGCGTTTTTTTGCCGTGATTATGCAGCACTACCATAAACTCTCCTCTATAATCACTATCCACAACGCCAACCTTATTGGCAGGCGCTAAGCCACGCTTGCAGGCAAGTCCACTTCTTGCATAGATTAAGCCAGCATAGCCTTTCGGAATTTCCATTGCTAAACCCGTTGGCACAAAAGCACTATCTCCGGGCGCAATCACCAGATCATTTTCCAGACAGGCATATAAATCTGCTCCGGCAGCTTCCAAAGAACCGTATGTAGGAAGCACCGCCCCGGGACGAAGCAGCTTAACTTTTATCTTATTCATACTTTCATTCCCCTTTCATTTCCCTGCCAATCCTCCCATAAGACCACAGTCCCGGCTGCCATACTCTTTTTTACATCTATAAGCCGTTGATTAGATGAGCCTCTGAACCGCAGCATCAGATCTTTTTTCTCCTCAATAAACGGGCCATCCACCAACACATCCACATAATTAAGCAGTTTTTTCGTGACCTCAGGTTCTCCGAGCTTGCAGGGTAATATATGCTTGTCAAATAAATAACCGGAATATGCCCACACGGTTTTATCCGGATACACAGCTTTCATCTTTTGCAAAAAATCCAATAATGCCGGCTGATTCTCCGGCTCAAAGGGCTCACCTCCCAGCAAGGTAACTCCCTTCACATGATCAGGCTTCAGCAATTGTAAAAGCAATCCAACAGTGTCTTCTGTAAACGGCTCGCCATAATTGAAATCCCAGGCCACCGCATTAAAGCAGCCTTTGCAATGATGGGTGCAGCCGGAAACAAACAAGCTAACCCGCACCCCGGGACCATTGGCGATATCACAATTTTTAATGGCGGCATAATTCATGCCATACCCTCCAAATGTTTATTCAAAAATGCTATGACCATATCCCGGTAACGCTCCGGTTGCTTTAAATAGCTGGTGCCGTGTCCGGCTTCTTCCACCATAAATAAAGTTTTTTCCGATGTGCATGCATCGTACCCCTGCCGCGTCATATACGAGGGAACAAAATCATCACCAAGACCGTGTATCATCAAAATGGGCAAACGGCTTTTTGCCAGTGTTTTACGGCTGTCTTTTTGATAAAGGCTAAAACCCGCAAACACTCTGGCAAACAGATCTGCAGCCAAAACAGAAGGCAGCCCAGGCAAATGGGTAACAGAAGTGAACACTTTAGACAAAATCGCTGCAGGCGATGTAAAACCGCAGTCCACAATAATTCCTTTTACATTATCAGGCAATATCTGATCCGCCAAATACATCATGGTAGACGCACCCATAGACAAACCACTGAGGATCAATTCACATTTGCCGAAATGGCGATTATGATAATCAATCCAGGCTTGCATATCCCGGCTTTCCTTGACGCCAAAGGTGATGTATTTACCCTCACTTTTCCCGTGGCATCTTTGCTCAGGAACAAGCAGATTTAAATGCAAATTGTGATAGACTTCAAATATCAAGCCGAAATCAACCAGCATGGTGCTCCGATAACCGTGGGCCAGCAGAACAGTTCCCTTTGCATTTTCTGCCGGGATCCATAAGCCGTGAAGCTTTAAACCATCGTGGCTGGTGACATAAACATCCTGTGCAGCATGCTTCATTAGCCAATGGTGACTATTTTGAATATGCTGAATATATTTTTCATAATCTGTACCCTTCAATTTTTCCGGCTCGAGCCAGGGGCGTTCCTTCATCCTGCGGCAAGCCACAAAAAATACATACCCTCCGCTGCATAAAACCAGCAAAACAATTGCAAGCAAAACGATAATCAGGATCTCCACCATAAAGCTTACTCCCTATTTCCTATCTTTGAAAACCATTTAAAAGTAACCGGCCAGCCAATACCCGCTACCAAAACTACCAGGAAATACCGGATCGCTCTGCCAATATTTTCATCAAACAAGGTATTCAGGGGCGCTCTCAAGCCCTCTTTCAAGGCCAAAACCAACCCCAGTCCAACGGCAGCTTTTATGATCTGCACCCACCACTTTGCAGACACAGGGAACTTTAACCATTTAGTATCCACAACATACACAACCAACATTCCAATCAAAGAGCCTGCCAAAGTATATCCGTTTTTAATACCGGACTGCAGACGCTCCTGATCCACATCCGCCGGAAAAGAGTAAAAATGAACAAAGCACAAATAACCGGCACATAGCGCAATCATTATACAAATCAAAGCAAGCATGCGTTTCATGCTGTTGCCGCAATCAAAAATAACCGGATGGACAACAAATATCAAAGCTAAGGCAATCACGACAGATACGAGCACATCCTGAGGCGTATGAACCCCCAGATACATCCGTGAAAACGGCACCAGCACCGCAATGAGGATACAAGCGATCCTGCTCCACCTATGCTTAGCGGTATAGGCCAAGGCACCAAAAGTACCCACACTATTTTGCGTATGTCCACTGGGAAAACTAAAGCCGGTTGCTTCTGCCTTTGCCGCTTCAACCGCAGTGAATTTACTGTCCAAAATCCAAGGTCTGGGGATACGAAAAAGCATTTTCAAAAACTGATTAGCAAGGGTTCCGACAAAGCCCACAGCCATAAGATAGTATCCCCGTTTTTTGCTAAAGCACCAATATACAATGATCGCTGCTGTCAAAAAAGCGGTTTCTTCTCCCAAATGGGTGATCAGAAGCATAAATTCAGTCAGCAGAGGAATTCGAATATTCTCCAGCCAATAAAGCAAAGCCATAATGGATCTCCTTGTCGCGTTTTCTCCATTATACAATAATTCACAAAAATGTAAAGTTCCCCAAATAGGATTGACTTGCTTTTTTTCCTTCGGCAGGTATAATAGAATATCAGAACAGGAAAAGAGGTTATGCTTATGTTTTCCAACGAAGACCGCTGCATTTATCAAATCAACCAACTGGCTGATGTGATCTGCCAACTGCGTTTCCCGGAAATTCTGACCATCGGTGCAAATGTCCCTGTGGATTTTCAAGAAGCCATCCGGGATGAATACCCCCAATATGTTGCAAAAAAAGAAATGCCTGCGCCTAAGATTTCCGGCACGCCTGGAAATATGACCGTGCAGAAGCAACCGGAAGTCATTAACTATCAATTCACCTCTGCAGATGGTGTTTGGAGAGTAAATTTGACCAGCAAATTCATCTCTTTAACCTGCAGCAAATATAATTGCTGGGAGGATTTTGCCAAGCATTTGGACAAGCCTCTGGCCGCATTTATAAAAATTTACAAACCCGCCTATTTTGAGCGGGTGGGTTTGCGCTATTTGAACTTTATTTCAAGAGAAGATCTGGGCCTGATCCACAAACCTTACTCCGAACTGATCGCCCCTTGCTATTTAGGCCCCCTTGGTGAAGACGATGTACCGGATCATACGGTTACACGATCTACGGTGGATTTAGAAATGGCAATACGGGGCGGCTGCCATCTGAAACTACACGCAGGCCCCGGCCTAGTTACCAAAAACGGGCAACAGCAAAAAGAGATCAAATTTATTTTTGATCAAGACCTTTTTATGAACGGCAATATTCCCGTCAACATGTCGGCAGGCGCTATGCAAACCCTCCATGGGCAAGCCTTCAGCATTTTCCGCGGCGCTATTACCGACACGCTCCATGAAGCTATGGAGCCTACAGAAATCTAATTTGCAAGGAACAGAAATATGGAAGAACTTTTAGAAATGTACAATACCATAGGCATTTCTCCGGCTGTATATTACTATGGGGAAAATGCCATTAGCCAGCTGAAAGGCCGCTTTGCGCAAATTGATGCCATAGCAGAATTCAACCAGGCCAAGGTACTTACTGCCATGCAAAAAAACCGTGTGAGCGCAGCCTGCTTTGCGGCAACCACCGGCTACGGCTACGATGATCTGGGCAGGGATAATCTGGAGCGGGTCTACGCAGATGTATTCCATACGGAAGCTGCCCTGGTGCGTCCGCAAATCACCTGCGGTACCCATGCATTAACCGTTGCCCTGTCCGCAAATCTGCTGCCCGGTGACGAGCTGCTTTCTCCCGTCGGGCTTCCCTATGACACTCTGCAGGAAGTCATCGGCATTCGTCCCAGCCCCTGCTCACTGGCAGAATACGGCGTCAGCTACAGGCAGGTTGATCTGCTCCCAGACGGCACTTTTGATTATGAACGCATCCGTGCTGCCATCAACGAAAAAACCAAACTGATCACCATTCAGCGCTCCAAGGGCTACGCCACCCGTCCCACCTTCTCCGTCAAGCAAATCGGCGAACTGATCACATTTGTAAAGTCCATCAAGTCGGATGTGATCTGCATGGTGGACAACTGCTATGGTGAATTTGTAGAAACCATAGAACCCAGCGATGTGGGGGCAGACATGGTAGTCGGCTCCTTGATTAAAAATCCCGGTGGCGGACTCGCCCCTATCGGCGGATATATTTGCGGCACACAAACCTGCGTGGACCGCTGCGCCTACCGGCTTTCCGCACCCGGCTTAGGCCAGGAGGTTGGCGCGAACCTGGGACTCATGACCGCATTATATCAAGGCTTCTTCCTGGCACCTACCGTTGTAGCAGGCGCACTAAAAGGTGCAGTTTTTGCCGCAAATCTTTATGAGCCCTTAGGCTATAAATGTGTTCCCAACGCAACTGAAAGCCGCCACGACATTATCCAGGCTGTGGAGCTGGGCAGCGAGGAGGCCATGATCGCCTTTTGTGCCGGTATCCAAGGAGCTGCGCCAGTGGATTCCTATGCCACTCCCCTACCTTGGGATATGCCCGGCTACGAAAATAAAGTGATTATGGCTGCCGGGGCATTTGTGCAGGGCTCTTCCATTGAACTCAGCGCCGATGGCCCGATCCGTCCTCCCTACGCTGTATATTTCCAGGGTGGACTTACCTGGTATCATGCAAAATTAGGCATTTTATTAAGCCTGCAGAAGCTTTTGGACGCTGGAATTGTGTCGCTTTGATCTCATAGGCACGGACGCTTTGTCCGTGCCTTTTATCATTTTAAACAACACCGGAGAAAGGAAAAGTAAGGCGATTAAATTGGGAATTACCATTAAACCGTTCACAATATCTGCTAAAATCCATACAGTACCAGTTTCCATTAACGCCCCCACAATTACCATCCCGCACTGCAAATAAACAAATTTATCCCAGCTTCCCTCTCCAAACAAATATTGAGCACATCTGCCGCCGTATAAGCCCCAACCCAGGACCGTTGCTATTGCAAACAGGCAAATTGCACAAGTCAAAGGAATTTGCACCCAATTACCAAGTACGGCAGCAAAGGCACGGCATGTAAGCTGGATCCCAGGATCTGTGCCATAAGGCAGAGCAATACCGCTGCACAATATCACCAACGCAGTAACCGTACAAATAACGATTGTGTCCAGAAACACCTCTACAATACCCATTAAGCCTTGACGCACCGGATTAGAAACTTGTGCGCCGCCATGAGCGATAGCAGCAGTCCCCATTCCTGCCTCATTGGTAAATACACCTCTGGAAGCGCCAATCCTTAAAGCAACAAACCAAGAGCCAACTGTTCCGCCAGTGACCGCTTCCGGGGAAAATGCGCCTTTTATGATAGTTTGGATTGCCGGTATTATAAACTCACTTCTGATTACCAACACCGCAAATCCCAGTCCAATATACATAACAGACGCAAACGGAACTAATAACTCCGCTGCCGCACCGATCCTTCCCGCGCCAGATTTCAGTAATAAATAAAAAAGGACCGCCAAAACGATGCCCAAAACCGGTGCTACCAAGAAGACCCATTTACTTTGAGTTCCATTCATCAATTGTTCCATGCTAGCTATCATTGTATTGATTTGTGTAATATTTCCTACTCCAAAAGCAGCCACAACCCCAAAAAAGCTATAAACCGCCGCCATCCATTTCCAGGATTTTCCCAATCCATTGCAAATCATATACATAGGACCCGCCAAATACTGGCCGTCGCTGCCCCGTTGCCGATACTTTACCGCAAGACACGCTTCTGCAAACTTTGTAGCCATGCCAATAACTCCGGCAATCCACATCCAAAATACAGCCCCAGGACCGCCAATTGCAATTGCGCCTGCCACTCCCGCCAGGTTTCCCGTCCCAACCGTAGCCGCCAGCGCAGTACACATGGCACGATAGGTTGAAACACCCTGGGAAGTATTTTTCTTGTACAAACTACCGACAAACTCCTTTATTGCCTTTGGAAACCATCTAACCTGTGCAAAACCACTGCCAAGCGTAATATAAATACCCACTCCTAATATCAATACCAAAGCAGGCAATCCCCATACGAAATCATTGATCCATTGCAAAATACCCACCTATATACCTCCAAAAAATGCAGTCTCAAATTGAGACTGCATTTGTATTATTCCCATGTGGCCCAAATCTCCGGGCAATAACCAACGGTAACTTGTTTTCCATTGCGGACAACCGGTGTTTTCATTAACTTTGGATCATCAAAGACCTTGTCCTCTTTAGCCAATTTATCATCCATATATTTCATCAGCGTGATCTGAGGATCTTTAGAATCCCAATCAATCAGATTATCGATACCGCCCACGCCCCGCAGCACCGCATCAAATTCTTTACCGGACATGCCAAATTTAGGCAAATCAATCAACTGAAATTTGATTTTCCGCTCTTTGAAATACCTCTGGGCTTTCTGCGTGTCAAAGCACTTGTTCTTACCAAATATCTGAATATTCAATAGGTTACCTCCATCAAGCACAATCCACAGGCATCCATAAGCTGACCCGCTTCACATCTGTCTGCTCCAAACAACCGGGGAATGCTGTCTGCCGCTCGTTCCCCTCTGCCGACCTCCAGTAAAGTGCCAACCATGATTCGTACCATATGGTGCAAAAAACCGTTACCGGTCACCGTAAAGCGGATCTCATGTCCAACCCGTTGAATCTGCAAATCCTGAATAAAGCGAACAGTGGACTTCTTCATGTTTTTATTAGCGCAAAATGCGCTGAAGTCATGCTCACCCAAAAGAGAATGCGCTGCCTGCTCCATCAATTCCAAATCTACCGTCCTGGGATCCACGCAAACATATTTGCGATCGAACACACAGGGCAGATCACTGTTCCAAACACGATAGCAATAAGTCTTGGTTTTGGCATTAAGCCGGGCATGAAACCGCTCCGATGCATTCTTAACAGAATATATGCCGATATCCTCCGGCAAATACCTACGCAGCTGCTCCAAAATTTCCTGGCAGGGCATTTGACTGCAGCAATGGCAATTCGCCACCTGCCACCGGGCATGGGTGCCGGCATCGGTCCTGCCACTGCCGGTAATCTCAACATCCTCACCTAAAATACGGGAAAGTGTCTGTTCCAGCTTTTGCTGAATGGTATTATCCGTATTTTTCAGGCGCTGCCAGCCCTTATACCGGGAGCCGTCATAACAGATATCAAGCCGCAGATTTCGCATAATCCTCCATTTCCTCTCTGGCTTCCCGTTCCGTATCTGCGGAAAACAGGAAATTGCCTCTCAAATCATATACCTGCACATGTCCGTTCACATTTCTGATCTTAAACATTGTCATCATCCTTTCGGTTTATCTGACAATACTATATCAACTGTTATGTGAAATAAAACGGACAGATCAAGATTATTTTATAATTTCAAAACCAACCTGCACAATCGCATTTTCCAATTCCTCAACCGATGCAGAGCCGGTAACGGTCACCGTCTTTGCCTGCAGATCAACTACTGCATCGGTAACTCCGGCCACTGCCTTACAAGCCTTCTCCACTCTGGCTTTACAATGCGGGCACATCATACCGCCAACATAAATGACTGTTTCCATATAAATTACCTCCTAAATATAATGAAAGCTCCATCATAAACTAGATAGCAGTGTCATGGAAATGCTCATCTTATATCTATCATACGACAGAATTGAACTTATTAATTGAAGATTTCTCATTTCTTGACACTACCCGTAAATTATGTTACTATTTTATCACATGATTTCAAAAACGCAAGTGTTGGCTTGCTACCATTCATGTGACTGTTTTTGCACTATATTGCTTAAACTATATATTTGAAAGGATTTGCTATATGAGAATCAAAATCACTTCTGACAGCACATGTGACCTTTCCCAGGAACTACTGGAAAAGTATAACATCACCATGCTGCCTCTGACCGTTATTAAAGATAACAAACCCCATGCCGACGGTGTAGACATCACCCCCGCCGATATTTTTGCCCATGTGGCCGCCGGCGGAGAGCTTTGCTCCACCACTGCCATGAATATGGGTGAGTATGCGGATTTCTTCGAAAAATTTGCATCTGAATATGACGCACTGATCCATATTACCATCGGCTCTGGCTTCTCCTCCTGCTATCAAAACGCATGTCTGGCAGCAGATGAATTTGAAAATGTTTATGTGGTGGACTCCCAGAATTTGTCCACCGGCCAGGGGCTGGTTGTTCTAAAGGCCTGCGAGCTTACCAATAATTGCAACGATGTAAAAGCTGCCATGGAAGAACTGCGGGCATTCACCGGGAAAGTAGAAGCCAGTTTCCTGCTGGATCAGCTGAAGTACATGGTTAAGGGTGGCCGCTGCTCTGCTGCCGCTGCTTTGGGCGCAAACCTACTGAATCTGAAGCCCTGCATTGAGGTTAAGGACGGCAAAATGGGGGTTGTGAAAAAATACAGAGGCAACTACGCAAAGTGCCTTGCCAACTATGTAAAAGACCGTCTGTGTGACCGGGATGATCTTGACAAAAATACTCTGTTTATTACCCATACGCCTGTCACAGAAGAATGCCAGGCTGCGGTTGATGAAGCTGTCGCACAGTATGGTGATTTTAAGAATATCTATAATACCAACGCCGGCTGTACCGTATCCTGCCATTGTGGCCCCGGCACACTTGGCGTTCTGTTTGTTAGAAAATAAACCGCAAAGGAAGTTTCCTTGGTTATGGACTACAACACTTTATTGGAGCTTTGCACACGGTTAGGCTACCATTTAGCCATGTGCGGTGCAGAAACCTTCCGTGTAGAAGACTCCATAAATCGAATCATGAGTGTTTACGGCATAGAATCCGAGGTTTTTGCCACCACCAACAATCTGATTATCAGCATTGAAGCCGGGAATACCGAACCGCTAACGCGCATGCAGAGAATCGGATTTCATGGCAACAATCTGGCCGGAGTGGAAAGCTATAACGCATTAAGCCGCCGCATTTGCTCAGAAAAACCAGACCCTGCAATTGCAATGCAATGGCTGGAGGAAACTAAAAAATCCGTCAAATCCTACCGTTTGCCTATTATTTTATTAGGCAATGTATTAGGTGCAGCAGGATATGCCATGTTCTTTGGCGGAAGCTGGCTGGACCTGCTTTGCGCAGCAGGCTGCGGTTTGATCGTCGGTCTGGTGACCCACTGGTTAAACATGCTGAAGGTCAATCCTTTTTTCAGCACTCTAGCAAATGCATTTTTCGCCTCCCTTGTTGCTTACGGCATGGGAGCGCTTGGAATTGCACCCAATGCAAACAGCGTGATCATTGGTACATTCATGATTCTGGTGCCTGGTTTGATCTTCACCAATGCTCTGCGGGATATTATTTACGGAGACACCAACTCCGGCATCAACCGTATTATTCAAGTTGTTCTGATTGCTGCAGCCTGCGTATTGGGGTCCGGCATCGCCTGGACTGTTTCCGCTTTTTTGTGGGGTGAAACCGCAAGCCTTCAAGATATCAGTCACCCTCTTTGGCTGCAATGTCTAACGGCTGCATTAGGCTGTATCGGTTTTACAATTCTGTTTAATGTTCACGGAAAAGGTAGCTTTTTATGTGTACTGGGCGGCGGTCTGACATGGGCAGCCTATGGCATTGCATTTATGCTCACAAAAAATGAGATACTTTGCTATTTTCTTGCAACGCTGTTCGCCGCTTCCTATGCAGAGATCATGGCTAGAATCCGTAAATGTCCCGCCATCGCATATCTGGTGGTTTCTTTGTTCCCCCTGATTCCTGGCGCCTCCATTTATTACACCGGCATGGAAGTGATTACCGGAAACATGCCCGAATTTGCCACCCGCTGTGCACACACGGTTGCCATAGCCGGTGCGTTGGCTGTAGGAATTCTGATTGTTTCCACCCTATTCCGACTTATTGGTACGGTAAACCATCATAAAAAATAAGAAAACGGACCTGCGAATCAGCAGGTCCGTTTTTACAAGCTTATTTCTCTTTTTTTGCTTTCTTTTCAGCCTTTGCCTTAGCCTTAGCTTCCGCCTTCTTGGCGGCTTCTTCCTTAGCCGCAGCTGCAGCAGTCTCATTGGTGGACAAGGCCCACTTAGCAAACTCAACGCGGACGCGGTCTGCACTTGTCTCGATCACAAACTTGTCTTCCTTCACATTTACAACAGTACCAACGATACCGCCGATAGTGGTGACCTCATCGCCTTCCTTTACAGAAGAACGCATTTCTTCGGCTTCCTTCTTACGCTTGTTCTCAGGACGGATCATCATGAAATAGAAAACACCAATCACCAGGATCAAAGGCAAGATCATACCCAGCATGCCGCCACCAAAGAGTCCGCCTTCAAGCATACCGCCGGCAGGTTCCGTTGCTTCCAAAAATAACAACATAAATTTTTGCTCCTTTTCTTATAATAACCAGGTTATTATACCATTATTTAGCTAAAATGCAAGGATTATTTAGATCCTTTTGGATAACTTTTCAGAATATTCATTTCTGAATGCAGCAAATGTACCCTCATCAAGCGCATTACGGATCCTTTCCATAAGTTTATTATAAAAATACAAATTGTGCATAACGCTAAGACGCATGGCCAACATCTCTTCTGCCACAAATAAATGACGAATATATGCTCTGGAATATCTGCGGCAAACCGGGCAATCACATTGCGGATCAATGGGATTCAGATCTGTGGCATACTTAGCGTTTTTCAGATTGATTGCACCCTCCCAGGTAAATAGGCGGGCATGACGGGCATTTCTGGCAGGCATAACGCAGTCAAAAAAATCTACACCTCTTGCCACCGCTTCAATAATATTGGATGGAGTACCAACGCCCATTAAATAGCGGGTCTTATCAGCAGGCATAAAGGGCTCTACAGCATCGATGATATCATACATTTCCTGGGCAGTTTCGCCCACTGCCAGTCCCCCAATGGCATAGCCAGGAAGGTCCAAATCCGCAATCCGTTTCATGTGATCAACGCGTATATCCTGATATGTCCCCCCCTGGTTAATGCCCCAAAGCATCTGATGGGGATTCACAGTATCCGGCAAAGCATTTAACCGGGCATTTTCTGCCTTGCAGCGCTCCAGCCAGCGGTAAGTTCTATCCACACTTTTCAAAACATAATCCCTGGGCGCAGGATTTTCAATACATTCATCAAATGCCATGCAAATATCAGAGCCCAAATTGGACTGGATCTGCATACTCTCCTCCGGGCCCATAAAAATCTTTCTTCCGTCAATATGAGAAGAAAAATACACGCCCTCCTCTTTGATCTTCCGCAAAGAAGAAAGACTGAACACCTGGAATCCACCGGAGTCAGTAAGAATCGGGCCATCCCAGGTCATAAACTTATGCAGCCCACCGCACTGCTTCACCAGCTGATCGCCTGGCCGCAAATGGAGATGATAAGTATTGCTCAGCTCCACCTGGCAGCCGATATTTTTCAAATCCTCCGCACTCAAAGCGCCCTTGATTGCGCCCTGGGTTCCCACATTCATAAATACAGGAGTCTGCACAGTGCCATGGGCGCAGGTAAATTCACCCCGCCGGGCCTTGCCCTCCGTTTTCATAAGTTTAAACATACATATTCCCCTTAAAGAATGGTCATAGCATCATCGAAGTTTACGGGATATGTGAAAACTACCGATTGGTAATCACTTATACAATAAACATCGCGTCACCGAAGTGTACGGGTTATAGGATATACACTCCGTATTCATCTTTACAGGCGATTATACAGGCTTCTTCTCATTTTTTCAAGTAACAAATGCAAAACGGAGCAGTTTACCACCGCTCCGTCCTGTCACTTCACATTAGCCAGCGTACTTCGCAAGATTATCCCAATCAATTTCGTCTTCGGAGACAAAACCACTGTTCTCAGCAGAAGAAATTCTATCTGCTTCGTCAGGAGTTACTTTCGTAAAATCGGGATCCCATGCAAGAACCATTCTCTTGATGAACTCAAGTGCAAAGCTCTGATCCTCTTCCGGCAGCAAGTTCAGCATCCTTGCTGCATTCATTGCAATCTCAGACATTGTGCTACCTCCTTACTTGTAAATGTCACCACGATTTCCGATGTCGATAACGAAAAGAATCTCAACTTCATTTTCGGCACCGTATTTATAAATGATTCTCCAACTACCAACCCTCAGTCGCATTCTACTATCAGTATATCCCTGCATCACCTTAATGTCGCCAACGGGCGGTGTTAAAGTCAGTCCTTGAATAGCTGCGCGAATCCGGTTTACTGATTTTACATCCAACTTGCTTAGAAATTTTAGTGCATCCTTGGAGTATTTTATTACCACTATAATCACACTCCCATCTACACTTTTATCTTAACATATTACCACATGAAGTCAATAAAATTAATGTAAATTTTCTAAAATCATCAAGAAAATGTATACTTATTCACTTAAATTGGATACAGATTTCGTTTATTTCCATCGGGTAATAAGTGTATTAAAGATCTTCAAAAACATACATTTTTCAGGCATCATGCACAGCGAGATAACCACCCAAACTGCCTGCATCTGTAGGTCATTTCTTAATTGTATTCAATTTTGGCATCCTTTAACCTATATACATCGCATCACCAAACGAAAAAAAGCGATACTTTTCTTCCACAGCCTGCTCATAAGCATGCAGCACATGCTCCCTGCCAGCAAATGCAGAAACCAGCATGACCAGGGTGCTTTCCGGCAAATGAAAATTGGTGATCAGACCGTCCATAGCCTTAAAATGATATCCGGGATATATAAAAATCTCCGTCCATTTGCTGCCGGCAGTAAAGCTTCCATCCGGATTCACCAAAGATTCCAGGGTGCGGCAAGAGGTTGTGCCAACACAAATGACTCGCCCACCCTTGGCTTTCGTTGCGTTCAAAATATCCGCCGTCTCCTGGCTGATCATGCATAACTCGCTATGCATATGATGTTCAGAGATATTCTCTGCTTTAACCGGGCGGAATGTACCCAAACCTACATGGAGGGTCACAAAAGCAGTGTGCACACCCTTTTGCCGGATCTTATCCAGCAAATCATTGGTAAAGTGTAAGCCCGCAGTGGGGGCAGCCGCAGAGCCGACTTCCTTAGAATAAACCGTTTGATAGCGCTCCTGATCCTGCAGCTCAGCTTTGATATAGGGGGGCAACGGCATCTTTCCGAGGCGCTCCAGCACCTGCAAAAAAATACCATCATAATCAAACCGCACTATCCTATTGCCGTCGTCCTTAACGGAAACAACTTCAGCTGTCAATTCTCCATTGCCAAATTCCACACGGTTGCCCAGCTGCATTTTCCTACCGGGTTTACAAAGGCACTCCCATTGCTTATCCCCCAGATCACGCAGCAAAAGTACCTCCACAGCACCACCGGTGGGGCGGTGACCCAACAGCCTGGCAGGCAATACCCTGGAATCGTTCATAACCAGGCAATCGCCATCATGCAAGTAATCCAAAATATCATAAAAATGCCGGTGGCTTACTGCACCGGTGTTTCTGTCCAGCACCAAGAGCCGGGAAGTATCCCGCTGCTCCAAGGGCGTTTGCGCAATCAATTCCTCCGGCAGGTCATACCAAAAATCATGGGTTTTCACAAAAATACCCTCCAAAAAGGTTTTTTATAGTATAGAACATTTTTTGCAATTTTGCAACACGCAAAAATCCGTTATGCATAAAATGGATTGGAGGTATGATGCTATGAACGACCCTTTATTTTCCGGTGTATGCACCGCATTGGTCACGCCTTTTTTTCAACAGCAAATCAACTACCCTATGCTTCAACAATTGATCCGCAGGCAAACGGACGCGGGAATTCAAGCTATTGTTCTTTCCGGCACTACCGGTGAGTCTGCAACATTATCCGACGAAGAAAAAATCGAATTGATACATTACGGAAAAAAATACGCAAATAATAAATGCTTGGTTATTGCAGGCACTGGCAGCAATTGCACCGAGCATGCAATTGCCTTGAGTATAGCCGCGGAGGAAGCAGGCGCAGATGCGCTATTAGTGGTGTCCCCCTATTATAACAAAGCTACCAAAGAAGACTTATTTCGTCATTTTCTATCCATAGCACACGCAGTCAGCATACCCATTATACTATACAATGTTCCGTCCAGAACAGGTGTAGATATCCCAATATCCGTATATAAAAGGTTATCTGCCATCCCCAATATTGCTGGCGTAAAAGAAGCCTGCACAGACATGACAAAAATCATAAAGATTCGTAGTCAATGCCGTCCATCCTTCCATGTTTGGTCAGGCAATGACGAACTGACCATCCCGGTTATGGCATTGGGGGGCAAAGGCGTGATTTCTGTAACCTCCAATGTCTTACCCAGCAAAATGCAGCATCTATGCCACCTGGCAGAGAAGCAGGATTACGAAGCCGCTGCGCTGCTTCAGCAGCAATTATTCCCCTTACAAAAAGCTTTATTCTGCCAGGTCAATCCAATTCCAGTAAAAGCAGCCATGCAGCTCATAGGCTATGACTGCGGCAATTGCCGGATGCCATTAACAGAATTGGATGAATATAACTTTGATAAGCTTAAATTTATACTGCAATAAACGAACATCCACCGGATTATCCGGTGGATGTTTAAAATTATGCTAATATTGCCTTGTGGAAAACCTTTTTACCCTTACGGAGCTTAACGCCATCTTTCAGCATGGCTTCGGTAACTGCAAAGGTATGGTCCGGCACTTTTTCGTCGTTAACAAAAACACCGCCTTGCTGCACCAAACGGCGGGCTTCACCATTGGAGCCAGCCAGACCACAAGCAACCATCAAATTCAAAATGCCCATTTTACCATCTGCCAGCTTATCAGCAGTGATCTCAGTGGTGGGCATATTGGCATCATCACCGCCGCCCATAAACAGCGCTTTGGCAGCGGCCTGGGCCTTTTCTGCTTCTTCCTGGCCGTGGACCAGCTTGGTCAGCTCGTAAGCCAGGATCTCCTTTGCGGTATTCAGCTGAGCATCCTTCCAGGAATCCATCTCATTGATCTGCTCCAGAGGCAGGAAAGTCAGCATACGGATGCACTTAAGTACATCAGCATCCTCCACATTGCGCCAGTACTGGTAAAAATCATAAGGACTGGTCTTGTTGGGATCCAGCCAAACTGCGCCGGATGCGGTCTTGCCCATTTTCTTGCCCTCAGAATTGAGCAGCAATGTAATGGTCATAGCATGGGCATCCTGCCCCAGCTTTCTGCGGATCAGCTCCGTGCCGCCCAGCATGTTGCTCCACTGATCATTGCCGCCAAACTGCATATTGCAGCCGTAGTTCTGATACAGATAGTAAAAATCATAGGACTGCATGATCATATAGTTGAACTCTAAAAAGCTCAAACCCTTCTCCATGCGCTGCTTGTAGCACTCAGCCCGGAGCATATTGTTCACAGAGAAGCATGCACCAACCTCACGCAGCACATCCACATAGTTCAGGTCCAGCAGCCAGTCGGCATTGTTCACCATCTGTGCCTTGCCCTCACCAAATTCAATAAACCGCTCCATCTGCTTTTTAAAGCAAGCGCAGTTATGCTGAATGGTCTCCGTGGTCATCATGGAGCGCATATCCGTTCTGCCGGAGGGGTCACCGATCATAGCAGTGCCGCCGCCGATCAAAGCAATAGGCTTATTACCAGCCATCTGCAACCGCTTCATTAAGCAAAGTGCCATAAAATGGCCCACATGCAAAGAATCAGCGGTGGGATCAAAGCCAATATAGAACGTGGCCTTACCGTTATCGATCATTTCACGGATCTCTTCTTCATTGGTTACCTGGGCGATCAACCCTCTGGCAACCAGTTCATCATACAATTTCATTTTCTTATCCTCCCAAAATTTTGCTTATCCTAGCAAAAATACAGCATTTTGTCAAGCATTGAGCATTTCTTCAGCACTCTTAAGAGTTGTTTCTGTAATATTGGCGCCACCGATAATCCGGGCCAGCTCCCGTTTTCTGCCTTCTAAATCCAAAGGGGTAACAGTGGTATAGGTCCTGCCCTGCCGCTCAACTTTCGCAATCAACAAATGACTAGTGGCCAAAGCAGCCAGCTGAGGCAAGTGAGTCACACACAAGACCTGCTTGTTCTTTGCCACGCTTCTCAGCTTTTCCGCAACCTTTTGCGCTGCCCGCCCGGATACACCCGTATCCACTTCGTCAAAAATCAAAGTCTGCACCTGATCCTGCTCCGCCAAAACATTTTTCATTGCCAGCATGATTCGAGCCAACTCACCGCCGGAAGCAACTTTATTCAAAGGCTTCAATGCCTCACCCGCATTGGCGGACATATAAAACGCCACCGCATCAGCGCCATTGGTAGTCAGCTCCAATTCTGTGAACTGGCAAGAGAACTGCACCCGGGGCATATCCAACTGCGAAAGCTCTGTTAAAATCTTTTCAGACAATACTTCAGCAGCGTTCTTTCTGCCGGAACGCAGGCGCAAAGCAGCATCCCAGGCTGCCTTTTCGGCCTGCTCCAGCTTTTTTTTCAGTCGTTCAATATGATCATCTGCAAATTCGATCTCATCCAGCTCCTGCTTGGCATTTTCCAAATACTGCAAAATATCCCGACAAGTTACGCCATATTTTCTGCGAAGCCGATGGATCACATCCAGCCGGGCTTCGATCTGTTCCAATTCATCTGCGCTGTATGACAGATCATCTCTGGCATCCCGAGCCTCTTCTGCAGCATCCTGGACCTGATACATCAAATCCGCGATCTTATCATGTAAAGCAGAATATGCATCGGTATACCGGGAAAGCCTTGCCAGCTCCCGCTCTGCCTGGGCAAGCAAGGATGCAGCACCGTCGGTATCCTCGCCCCCATACAAGCATTCCACCGCAGTATGAATGCCATCGGAAAGCTTTTCTGCGTTTTGCAGAATCTTTCTGCGCTGGTCAAGCGCATCGTCCTCGCCATCTTCCAGCTGTGCCTTTTCAATCTCCTGGATCTGATAGCGCAAGGTCTCCATACGGCGAAGCTTTTCGCTTTCATCCATAGACATCTTTTCAATCTGATGTCTAAGATCGGCAACAGCAAAATACTTTTCTGCATAATCATTCAATAAATCATCATGATCAGCATAGGCATCCAGAAATTCCAAATGATTGGCTTCATCAAACAGCGATGCAGAATCATGCTGCCCGTGGATGTTAATCAGCTGAATACCCAGCTTCCGCAAAATAGAAACGGAAACCAACGCGCCATTGACCCGGCAAATATTCTTTCCATCCAGGTAAACCTCCCGGTGGATCACCGTTTCCGGATCGTACTCCACCCCATTTTCCGCAAACCAGGGCAGCTGAGGTACATCTGTAAACACCGCCCGCACAGAAGCTTTATTCGTGCCGGTTCGGATCATATCCCGGTAAGCCCGTTCGCCCAAAATGGCACTAATAGCATCGATAACGATGGATTTACCCGCACCGGTCTCACCGGTCAAAACATTGAAGCCTGCGTCAAAAGAAATATCGGCGCATTCAATAACCGCAATATTTTCAATATGCAATAAGCTTAGCATAACGCAGGCATCCTTTCTTAATTGATCAAACCCTTGATTTCTCCGCAAAGAGCAGCTGCGGAATGATTATCCCGCATAACCACCATAACCGTATCATCACCGGCCAGCGTACCAACCACGCTGTTTAAATGCATGCCGTCCAATGCGGATGCGGCTGCGGCCGCAAGACCCGGCAAGGTGCGGATCACAATAATATTTTGCGCATAATCAAAATTGATCACGCACTCACGGAAAATCGTATTGAGCTTTCCCGTAAAACTGCCTTCCATCTCATTAACGGAGGTAGTGTAGCGATAAGTGCCAAGATTGGTGAGCTCTTTGACGATTCGCAATTCTTTGATATCCCGGGAAATAGTAGCTTGGGTGCCGTGGAAACCTTCTTTTTGCAAAGCTTCCAACAATTCCTCCTGGGTCTGCACATTGGATTTGGAAATAATCTCCAAAATCTTGGCTTGTCTTTGACTTTTCACCCCGGCACCTCCTTAACCTATTTTAAATTTCATATTCACAACATCATAAAAACTACGCTCTTTTAAACGAACCAACTGCGTAACTAAAGTAGATTTTTTAATAGTGGCCACATCGCCAATATTCATGCGAAGAGCCTTACCGCCATCCACAGACAAATACGCATTTCGCTTGGCATCGGGAGATAAACCAACCGTGATCACCCGCTTATCCGATGCCACAATACAACGGCTGGCAACATCATGCGAACAAATGGGCGTCACCAAGATACCGCTGGCCTCCGGCTCCACAATAGGGCCTCCCGCGGACAAACTATATGCCGTAGATCCAGTGGGAGTTGCCACAATAATACCATCACCAGCGCATTCCATAGCCTGTACACCATCGCATTTTACAGCCAAATGCACCACCCGGGCAATAGCGCCCTTGGTGATCACTGCATCATTCAAACAAATATCATGAAAAATAATATCACGGTCACGGTGGACCGTTACATCCAGCATCATACGCTTATCCACTGTAAAATCCCCGGTAGCGATGCGGGAAAGCTGCTGTAGCTCCCCTGCCTCCAGCTCAGCCATAAAACCCATGGTGCCAATATTCACACCCAAAATGGGCACATTCTGCCGGGTGGCTGCTTTCGCCATGTGCAAAATCGTGCCATCACCACCAAAGCAGATCACCATATCCGCCGTAGGCAATTCTCGGTCCAGCCGGCTGAAACGAATATCCCGGGGCAAAGAGTAGCTATGGTCCACCTCAAACGGCAAGCAAACACGAACCTCCACATTGGACGCGCGCAAGAGTTCCATAGCCTGCCGGACAGTTTGAAAATTCTTATCCCGGTAGGGATTGGGTGTCAATATGACTTTTTTCATGCAACGCCCCCCTTTAAGGTTTCATGTGCCTGACGGACCAGGTCTGCAGTATCCGGTGAAATGCCGTCTAATTCTTTGTTTAAGGTCAAATGCGCCAAGAATTCAATATTGCCCTCCGGTCCTTTCACAGGTGAAAAAGTCAATCCCAGCACAGTAAAATCCAATTCCGCAGTCAGCGCCAGAAAATTATCCAGCACCTCCTGGTGCACCGCAGGGTCTCGGACAACGCCTTTTTTACCAACCTTCTCTTTTCCAGCCTCAAATTGAGGCTTGATCAGGCAAAGTACCTGCCCGTCCGACTTCAAAAAGGTCTTGATCACCGGTAAAACGATCTTTAAGGAAATAAAGCTCACATCGATCACAGAAAGGTCAAGAGGCTCACCCAGCTGCTCCGGGGTTACATAGCGCACATTGGTCCGCTCCATAACCACCACCCGGGGATCGTTGCGGATCTTATAATCCAGCTGTCCGTAGCCCACATCGATGGCAAACACCTTGCTGGCTCCCTGCTGCAGCAAACAATCCGTAAAACCACCGGTAGACGCACCCGAATCGCTGCAAACATAACCCTTGGGCTCTACTCCAAAGTCCCGCAGGGCCTTTTCCAGCTTCAAACCGCCACGGCTCACATAAGGGCAGCTAGCGCCCCGCACTTCAATAGCAACTGTATCCTCAAACGCCGTGCCTGGTTTATCGGCCTTCTGACCGTTTACATACACAAGGCCACTCATAATAACGGCCTGAGCCTTGGTGCGGTTTTCCGCAAAGCCCTGATCAACCAGAAGTACATCCAGCCGTTTTTTATTTTTCATGACCGGATTCCTCCCAAACCTTATCTGCAATAGACTGTCCATCCAAGTGACAATGAACATACAACTTCTGCACAGTGCCATGAGGCACAAATTTATCACCCAGATCCATGCATTGGATCTTTCTTGCAGGATTACCCGCAGAAAGCTTTTGGACAAGGCTATCGCCAATACCACAGCCGGCAGCAGTCTCCTCCGCAATTACAACATTACACACATTGCCCAGCATGTGTTCCACTTCCTCTACCGGAAGCGGATTGACCTGCATAAGCCGCAAGATCTTTACTGATATCCCTTTATCTTCCAATATTTTTGCAGCATCCATGGCATTTTGCAGCATCGAACCGTACACAACAATAGCTGCGTCCTTGCCCTCTTGATGACAATGCACAAAACACTGACCGTCCCAAGCGCAGCCGGTATATTCCCGGTCACCGCCCCGGGGATAGCGAATAGCCACCGGACCGGATTGTTCCATCACCGCCCAACGGAGCATTGGAGGCAATTCTGCCTTACTGCCCGGACACAAAACTCTCATACCCGGCGCATGGCGCAAAAAGCCCACATCAAATACACCATGATGGGTCTCGCCGTCATCACCCACCAGACCGGCCCTGTCAATGGCTAAAACCGCGTGCAAATGCAACATGCAGATATCCTGCAAGATCATATCATAGGACCGCTGCAGAAAAGTGGAATATAGAGCAACCACGGGGACCATACCCTGCTTGGCAAGTCCGCCTGCCATAGAAACCGCATGCTCCTCCGCAATGCCCACATCAAACAACCGCGCAGGATACTTTTCTTTAAACGGCACCAAACCTGTGCCCGTGGGCATGGCAGCAGTAATCGCACAAAGACGATCATTTTCAGCAGCCAATTGACACATAGTTGCGCCAAAAACATCGGAAAAAGTCTCAGACGATGTCTTCAGGGGCTTACCGGAAACCGGATCAAACTGACCGATACCGTGGTAAAGGCGGGGCTCCAGCTGAGCGGGCGTATATCCCTTGCCCTTTTGGGTCACTACATGGAGCAATACGGGGCGTTTCATATCCTTGGCAATCTGCAGCAGCTCAATCAGATTCTCTGTGTCATGACCGTCCACTGGTCCCAGGTATGTAAAGCCCATAGCTTCGAACATAGTAGTGGGGATCAGCATACGCCGCATCCAATCTTTAACAGAACGGGTAGCGCGGAAGATAAAACCACCGCCAGGAATTTTGGAGATAAACTTTTTATAGCTCTCCTTCATGCCCAAATACCGCTGCTTGGTGCGCAGCAGACGCAAATGGGATGCCATGCCGCCTACATTTCGGTCAATAGACATAGCGTTATCATTCAAAATCACAATAAGGGGCTCTCCGCTGACTGCAGCGTCATTCAGCCCCTCAAATGCCATACCGCCTGTGGCAGAGCCGTCGCCGATCAACGCAACCACATGATAATCGGACTTGGTGAGCGTTCTGGCTCTAGCCATGCCCAAAGCAATGGATACAGAGCTGGAAGCGTGACCAGCCACAAACGCGTCTGTATGGCTTTCTGCAGGCTTAGGGAAGCCGGCCATTCCGCCGTACTGCCGCAAACCCGAAAAATCCGCCTGGCGATCTGTCAGCAGCTTATGGATATAAGACTGATGTCCAACATCAAAAACCAGGCGGTCAATATCTGTATCAAAAACGGTTTCCAAAGCAACCGTCAGCTCCACCACACCCAGATTTGAGGCAACATGGCCTCCGGTGCGGCTGACCCGGTCAATTAAAAATTCCCGGATTTCCTGGCAAAGCTGCTGCCGTTGCTTTTCGTCCAATTGAAGCAGATCCTTGTGACCATGGATGGATTCCAGGATACACACAAGCATCACAACCTAACTATTTTTATTTCTTTTTCCGGAACATGGCAGGAATATGCCCAAAGCTCCAAACCACCTTGCCCACTGTATGCACAATGGGGGTGCAGGAATGGATGGCAACCGTCTTGCCCAAGGCCTTGCCGCCAACCGTAAGTCCTGCAACCAGCGCGGACATGAGCAGCGTGATCACAATATCCGGCACAGAGTCCAGCTTTAAAAGCACTTGCGCTGCAATGGCAGCAGATGCAGAGCCGGAAACAACACCGCAAATATCGCCGATTACATCGTTGCAGATGGAGCTGACCTTTTCAGCATTGCGCAATAACCGGATGGATTCCTGGGCGCCGATAACCTTTCTGGCAGCCATGGAATGGAACGGCTTTTCATCTGCTGAGGTAACCGCCACACCCACGATATCAAAAACAATACCGATCAGAACGATCATCAGCAAAATCACAAAAGCCACATATACAGAGCTTACTGCCATAAGCTCATTAGATACAAAGGAAATAAGGGCTGAAATAATAATCGTTACAAAGAAAATCGTAACGACCCAACCAATATGTTTATTGCGTTCTTTTTTCGATGAACTTGGGTCTGATTTAGACACGAGTCCTGTCCCCTTTTATAAAAAATGATAACGGTGACAGACAGGATAAATCTTACGGCTTAGGTCGGGTTGGTTTTCCCCAGACAGAACCCGCCGTTGCCGCGCAGGCCGTTCCCGTTTAATCCGTCCGCTCAAGTGTTGCCAAAATAATGAATACCCGATTGCCACTTAGTCCGTACTGTAATCCCCTGTCTGTCCAGTTACGACAGCCTAGGTGTTTTCCACCACGAAATGTTCCGTTTCTTAGCCTCTTTTGCAAGGATGGTTTCCAGAAGCGATGACGCTTATTGCATGGCCACTACAACCAAGCGCTTGTCCTCTTTCCCCGCATACTCACTCAAGGCAGGCTACGCTGCACGCAGCACACGATTCTGTGCACCGCCTTGCAGGTTCATACCAGGCTCGTACGCGAAGCGGCTTCCAAAAAATGGAGTTCTCATACTTCGTCGCACAACACCAGGTCTCCGCGGTAACCGGGTCGTATGCTCCATGCCATTGGAGCGCGCCCGGAAACCTTAACCCCCAGCATCCACCCTAAACTGGGCGTAAAAAGCAGACACCAGGGACTTCATCGATGTGCCCTTCATAGGATTTTTAGGCCCTACCTGGGAAACGGTCATTTCGACTAGGATACTGCACCGTCAAAATGTATAATAACACATTTATTATGAATATACAAGTATTATTTGCATAAATGCATACTTTTACGGTCTGTTCAAAAACCAATCGTCTACAATATCGCTGTGTGTCACAACAATGGATACATCCTGTAATTCTTCTTTGCTGAAAAAGCGCAAATCAGCAGATTCATGGCTGATGACCATATCCGGAAATTCCTCCAGCTCAAGGGCAAATACCACCACGACCATACGCCAAATGCTGCCATCTTTATAGGCAGCGATCCGCCCAGGCTCACCATAAACGCCCAATTTTTGAAAAGCCTTTTCAGATATACGAATGCCCAACTCCTCTTTTATTTCCCGGGCAATGGCCTGCAAGGGAGTCTCCTGCTTTTTCACGCCACCGCCAACCAAGCCCCAAAGGTCGCAATCCTTTCGTTTTTCCAAAAGCAGCTTCCCCTTGCAAGTAATAATGGCGTTGGCCCCCAAATGAGCGCCCTGGGTAGTCTTGGGCGCATGGGGATCTCCCCGATAAAATGTAACAACTGACATAAGACACCTCACTATTTTTGTGAATGTATTATACACCCCCTATACAAAAATTTCCATAGGGTAAGTTGCATATTTCGCAGCATTTGATATAATATCCTTAAAAAATCCACCTTGGGAGGATACTATGCTCAAATACCCATGCCTTGTATTAGACCACGATGACACCGTTGTGCAAACAGAACGGGCTATCGGTTATCCCTACTTTCACGATTATCTGCAAAAAATCCGCCCGGGAACAGACCTGAAGTACCATGACTATGTGGACTATTGCAATAATATGGTATTTGCGGACATGTGCAAAGCCCGTTGGAATTTTACAGATGAGGAGCTGCACGAAGAATATATGGGCTGGAAGGCCTACAACCGTATCCACACCCCGCCCATTTTCCCGGGAATCGACCGAATCATCAAAGAGCACAAGGCCAGAGGAGGCATTTTATGCGTTTCCTCTTTATCCACCGGAGAGATCATCAGCCGGGATTATCTGCACCATTTTGGTTTTCTGCCCGATGCTGTATATGACTACGATATGCCCCCTGCCCTGCGCAAACCAAACGCCTATGCTTTATCGGATATTATGCAGCGGTTTGGACTTCAGCCATCGAATATCCTCATGGTGGACGATATGAAGCTGGGCTGGCAAATGGCTCAAGAAATGAATATTGCCACCGCTTTTGCGGGCTGGAGCAAGGCAGATTTCCCCCGGTTGACTGAGGAAATGCGCCAATTGTGTCAATTCAGCTTTGATAGTGTAGAAAGCTTTGGGCAATTTCTGTTTGAATAACTTGACAATCGTGGTATAATATACAGGATCCAAGGAGGTGAGCATTTGGAAAAGCAGAGCATAAAAATCATGGCCCGAAACCGGGAAGCCTACCATGAGTATTTTGTGGAAGAAGAAATGGAAGCGGGCATTGAGCTGTGCGGTACAGAAGTCAAATCCATCCGCCAGGGCAATTTAACTTTAAAGGACGCCTGGTGCGGCATTAAACACGGCCAACTGCTGGTCAACCAGATGCACATTTCTCCCTATGACCACGGCAACATCTTCAACAAAGACCCAAAACGCACCCGCAGGCTGCTTATGCACCGCCGGGAGATCATGCGCCTATTGGGCAAGGTCAAGCAGGACGGCTATTCTCTGATTCCCCTTTCTGTTTATTTCAAAGGCAGCCTGGTAAAAGTAAAAGTCGGCCTGTGCAAGGGCAAAAAACTGTATGATAAACGGCAATCTACCGCTGAGCGGGATGCAAAGCGCCAGATCGACCGCGCAATGAAGGAGAGATATTAAATGAATCCCACTTTTAAAATCACCATGGAAAACGGCAGCGTCATGGAAGGCGAGAAGTCGGAGGCCAAGCGGTCTTAGGAAGACAATTGATAGATTCAACTCCTTGGCTCACAGAACGACATGGCTACGATCCGACTTCGGGATGCAAAGCGCCAGATCGACCGCGCAATGAAGGAGAGATATTAAATGAATCCCACTTTTAAAATCACCATGGAAAACGGCAGCGTCATGGAAGGCGAG
>JAZNSR010000150.1:0-16162 GCA_045591335.1 Faecousia sp. | reverse complement strand
CTGGGAGGATGCGCCTAACCGTACTGATTTGGTGGTTGCCAGCTTCCCCGTGTGGACGGAGTATCACCGCGTGATCACAGAAACCGGCAAGGGTAACGCCTTGTTTGCCGGCGGCGTGAAAGAGCCTGTCAAGATGACCGTGAAGATCAATGGCAATGAGATCACCGTGACCTTGTGCCTGCTGAGCAACCCCAAAAAGTCTGTCTCCACCGTATATACCTTTGCGGATGTGGATGAACTGGGCCTGGGCAATGTGGGTATTTACTCCGGCTTCTCTGATTGCAGCTTTGATAATTTTGCTGTAGGTTATGAAACTGTGGAAGCGGATAAAGAGCCTGATGAAGTGATCCCTGAGCAGGAGCCCACGGATATCGTGGACTTTGCAGATGAAGAAAGTATTCAGAAATTTGATTTCTATCACTCCTCCAACGGAGGCCTGCAGGTGCAGGACGGCAAGCTGGTGCCCACTGGTGAGGCTGGCGAATTCAAGGCTATTTACCGGGACGGTGGCAGCACCATTCAAAGCGTCAGCGTGGATATTTACCCCGGTGAAAGCGGACAGATCAACTCCGGTTTGTATATCGGTACTTCCACGGTGGAAGATGGGGTGGACCTGATCAAAGGCCTTGCCGTTATGGTGGAATCCAATCATTCCGGCTGGGATGATGCAGTCAATCGTATTGACCTGGTGGTGGGCCGTTTCCCTGTATGGCGGGAGCTGCACCGGTATATCTCCGAGACCGGTAATGGCAATGCGTTGTTTGCAGGGCAGAAGGAGCCTCTGCGGCTGAAGGTGGATATCAACGGCAAGGAGATCGTTGTTCGTTTGAGCCTGCTCAGCGATCCCTCCAAATATGTGGAGACTGCTTTCGAATTTACCGGTGCCACTAATCTGGCGGCCCATAATGTGGGTTTGCGGTCTGCATTTAATGATGTAAGCTTTGATGATTTTAAGGTTTATTCTACTGAGGGCGGCGGCTCTGCTGATCCTACGGAAAAGGATGAAACTGAGGATACTCCTGGCGGTACGGGCAACCAGGGAGGAGCCACCGGCTCTACCCCCAATTCCGGCGATGGCTTCCAGCCTATGATCCCCGTTGCGTTGATGCTTATTTCCGGCGCAGCTTTAGGGACTTTGGTTTGGACCAGAAAACGGATTATGCAATAATTTTCACAAAACAGAGTGTCAAAACGGCACTCTGTTTTGTAATTTATGGGGATAAATTTCTTGACAAGTTTCCGTAAAAACGATACAATTTATACAAAGCAAAAGATTGCTAAATTGTGCATTATATACAAATTAAGTTGTAATGGAACAGAAAACCGTTACAAGTTTAATTGTAATAAATGTCCCTGCTGCACAGGAAAACAAGGAGGTACACGCATTATGAAATCAACCCGTATGATTTTGGGAAACCGGGTGCTGGCTTTGGTGCTTACCCTGGCCATGCTGCTGCCTATGGCAATGCCTGTTATGGCTGCGGCAAGCATCCCCACGCAGACCCAAACTGTAACCAAAGGAGGAACTACCGTATCCCGCACTGCCCTGTGGGATTTTGCGGCAGCCAGCCAGTTGGCGGATTTCTCCCTGTATCAATCTGCCACAAGTAAACTTGTGCATTCTGATGGCAAGCTGATTGCTGATGGAGCAGACGGTGAAATGAAGGCTTTGATCACCAATAGCCTTTCCAATGTCCGATCTGTTTCTGTGGATATTATCCCCGGCAGCAGTGGCCTGGTGAATGCGGGCCTGTATGTGGGCGCAAAGAATGCCGATAGTGGTGTGAATGCCATTGAGGCTATGACTTTTATGGTTCAGTCCAACTTTAGCGGTTGGTCTGATGCGCCTAACCGTATTGATATCATTCAGGGCCAGTTCAATAACAGTTGGAAAGAGCTGAGCCGTACCATCTCTGAGGCCGGCAATGGCAACGCGCTGTTCAGCGGCGGCAATAAGCAACCTTTGAATTTGAAGCTGACCTTTGGCGATGGCCTGTTACTGCTCACTTTGAGCCTGGTCAGCAATCCCAACAAGTATCTGCAGCTGATGTACCAGGTGGATTCTGCCGCTATGGAGGGGCAGCTTGGCCTGCGTGCCAATGCCTGTGATGTTCATTTTGATAATCTGAAGGTGGAATATGAGCAGGAATTGCCCGAAAATTCTTTGCTGTGGGATTTTGCGGATGCTTCTCAGGCTGAGGATTTCACTTTCTATACCAATGGCAATAACAGCTTCGCCGTTACTGACGGTATGCTGAAGTCCAATGGCGGTCATGGTGAAATGAAGGCCATTTTCAATGAGGATATGGCAAATATTTCCGCTATGTCTGTGGATATTATTCCCGGCGCATCCGGCCTTATGAATGCCGGTGTGTATGTGGGCGCCAAGAATGTGTCTGCTGACCAGGATAAGGCAGATGCCATTGCGGTTATGATCGAATCCATGTTCTCCGGCTGGGATGATGCGCCTAACCGTGTTGACCTGTGGCTGGGTAAATTTACCCAGGGCTGGGGCGGTGAGGTCGGTGGCAGCCGATTGGTTTCTGAAACCGGTAATAATAATGCCCTGTATGCGGGTGGCGTGAAGAAGCCTTTAAATCTGAAGCTGGAGTTTGGGGAAAACACTATGACCGCTACCTTGAGCCTGGTGGAAAATCCCAACCGCTATGTGCAGAAAACCTGGACTATGGAGGCTGCTCAGCTGCAAGGTCAGATCGGTCTGCGCAATCAGTTTATCGACCTTTGCTATGATAATCTGATCATTACATATAAAACCCCCATTGAGCAGCCTGCTGATGAGGAAGAAACAGTTTATGTGAACGATGGCTATAGCTTCTGTCAGAGCAGCCTGCGCCCCTGGAAGCTGACCAAAGAGCTGACTGCAGCACCCTATACCCTGGAAGCCTGGGTCAATGCGCCCCAGGGTGTCCATGATAATGCGGTGGGTTATATTGTGGGCAATGCCAGCCGTGCGCCCTCTGTTTCCATGCAGATGATCGCAGGCGGAAAGCTTCGCCTTTCCTATAAGACAGAGAATGCGGATCTGACCGTCACCACCAAGAATTTTGATGTGGATACGGATATTCGTACCGGTAAGTGGACCCATGTGGCTTACACCGTGGATGTGGCAAGCGATACCGTGATCGCTTATATCAATGGCAAAGCAGTTGCCACTTGGAATGAGGCAGGTTTGACTGCCATCACCATTCCCGATAAGATCCTTCCCAGCAACACCTTTGCCATCGGTAGCCTGGAATCCAGCGACGATGCCAAGAACAAGTTTGTGGGTCTGATTGCAGATGTCAGACTTTGGGACAGTGCTCTTTCTGCAGCGCAGATCGCAGAAAGCATGATGACTCAGTATACCGAGCCTGTGGAAGGCTTGTTGTTCAATGCGCCTTTGGCAGAGCTGGCAGAGGGTGTGTTTGCGGATCTGTCCGGTAATGGCAATACCGTAGCACCTTATGATTCTATGCTGAATCTGCAGACCGAGACCCATGAGCCCGGTGCGTACTCTATGGTTGTGATCCCGGATCAGCAGATTTTGAACAACTACGATCCTGCAAAGCTGATGGCTATGTATCAGTGGATCGCAGACAACCGCGAAAAAGAGAATATTCAAATCGTTATGAATGTGGGCGATATGGCGGACAATTGCGGCAACATTACCCAGTGGGAAAACAACAGAGCTGCTGTGGAGCTTCTGCCCGATGATCTGCCCTTCATTGCAGCCCCCGGCAACCATGACTACGATACCAATTCCGGTTGGGATCAGGGTTACGGTGTCCGTGAGCAGCTGACGCTGATGAATCAGTACCTGCCCAGAAGCCTTTTCGAAGCCTATCCCACGGAGATCGGCTTCTTTGATGAGGTCAATTCTGCCAACCAGTGGCAGTCCTTTACTGTGAACGGCAACAACTATCTGGTTATGGCCCTGGAGTATGTACCCCAGGATGATGTGATTGCCTGGGCGAACGATGTGGTATCCAGCCATCCCAATCACCAGGTCATTGTGGTCACCCATAGCTATGTGGGCTCCTACGGCAACTTGGATGTGCCCAAGCTGTGGAATGCCTTTATCAGCCGGCATGAGAATATCATTATGGCCTTCTCCGGCCATGTGTGGCACACCAATGTGGTTCGCAGAACCGATAAGGGCGTCAATGGAAACGATGTGCATCAGATGCTCATGGATGCCCAGGTATCCGACACCGGCAGCGAAGGCAACAAGTATGCTGCTATGATCGGCTTGCTGCGCTTCAATGCCGATGGTACCCAGTGCGATGTTTCTTATTATTCCACCAACTACGGTCAGTATGATGCAGGCAGTAACTTTACTTTGACGCTGCCCAAGCAGGAGCAGACCTTCGTAGCAACTGCCGGCGGCAAGAGCTACACCTCCGTAAGCCAGGCTCTGGAAAGCGGCGAGACTGTGCGGCTTTTGGATGATTGCAGCGAGAAAGTCACTGTTAAAAAGGATGCCATTATTGATTTGGCTGGCTTTGACATGACCGAT
Organism: Faecousia sp.; assembly: GCA_045591335.1. Lineage (GTDB taxonomy): Bacteria > Bacillota > Clostridia > Oscillospirales > Oscillospiraceae > Faecousia. The sequence goes on along the minus strand of JAZNSR010000150.1, from coordinate 11,646 downwards.
GTAACCGTGGCGGAAGGCATGCAGTTAACCTTGATCGACACTGCTACCGATGATTACACCGGTGATTATGGCTGCGCCACCGTCAATGGCGCGGTGATGTCCTTTGCCCAGGTAGACGGCAAGAATTATGTGATGGCTTTGGAAAACGGCGTATACTCCGCCCATGCCTATGATGTGGAAGTGACCCATGTGAGTCTGAAGCCCGCCCAGGATGCTTTGGGCTATAAGGCAAAGGTCCTTGGCGATGAAATGGTGCTGAAGTATGCCACCGCCGTGGGCTTCAATATGTGGGTGGAAAACAATCCTGTCAAGACCTGCACCACCTCTGCCAAGCGGGAATTCACCCTGCGGCTGAAGAATATTTTGGCAGTTGATGGCGGACTCATGGAGATCCATGCCACCGCTTTTGTGTCCTTTGATGGAAGAACGCTTCCCAGCCAGCAGCACACTACCACCATGCAGCAGACGCTGCAGACTATCAACGGCGCATGGAGCGACTATTCTGCTTCGCAGAAGGCAGCCGTGAAGGACCTGTGCGACCGGTATTACGACACCGTTTCCCAGTGGGGTTTGGATAATATTTACCCCGTTGCTGAGGACGGCGCTGTGAATCCCAACTATGAAGCCCTCACCGGTTCTGTTACGGTGAATAACATCAGCGGTTTTGTTGCCAACGGCAAGCTGATTGCTCCCAATAACGGCGAGGGCAAAGTAATTTTGGAAAACACTCCTGCAGGTAACAAGACTATTTCTGTGGAGCTGTATCCCAATGGTTCGATCAACTCCGGTATTTACCTGGGTGCTTCCAATGCGGCTGCGCCTCAGGATTCTGTGAATGCAATTGCGGTTATTATCGAATCCAGTTTTTCAGATAATCCCAACCGCGCGGATATCGTGATCGGAAATTTCCCTGCATGGAAGCAGTATCACCGTTATGTGATCGAGGGTGCAAATGCGCTGTTTACCAATGGCGTGAAAGAGCCTGTGAAGCTGACGGTTCAGCAAAACGGCAATGAACTGACCGTTACGCTGGCACTGATCAGTGATCCTTCCAAGTCCGCCACCACCACCTATACCTATGACGGCGAGTATGATCTGGTGAACGGTCAGGTGGGCCTGCGCAGCCAGTTTAATAACTGTGCTTTTGATAATTTCCAGATCAATGATGTGGTTTATACTTTTGAAAATGAAGCATCTACTGATGGGCTGAGCTTCTATCATTCCGCCCATACCAACGGCATCCAGGCCACCGCTGCCAACTCCTTGCTTCTGCACGGCTCCGCCACCTTTACCGGGGGCACCTATGCAGCCACCATGAACACCGCGGGGAAGAATGCCGCAGGTATTGTGTTCGGTGCAGACGATTCCGGCAAGAATTACCATCTGTTCCGCATTGGTGCCAACCAGTTTGTGGACCTGGTGAAGGTGGAAAATGGTGTTGAGACCATTCTGGACCGTGGTTATCTGTCTGCCGGCCATATCAACACCAACGATAACCGCCTGGAGATCGTCAAAGACGGCGACACCGTTTATTGCTACTATTACAATCGCTTTGACAAGATCAACTGCTATGCAGTGAATGATGTGGAGCTGGCTGGTGACCGTATTGGTCTGTGGGCAGCTGCCTCCGGCACTATCTTCCGGGATGTGACCATTACCAATGCAACGGAAAAGCGTACTGCCGAGACTTTGATCTTCGGCCATTCCTACACAGAAATGTGGTGGGATTTTGAGACCTATTTCCCCGAGTATGCGGATATCGATGATATCGGTATCGGCGGTTCTGTGGCTGCTCATTGGGAAGCTTTGACGGATGAGATCATCTCCTACGAGCCGAAGCTGGGCATCTATAACATCGGTATTAACGATCTGACCGGCGGCACACCTCCCAAGGCTATTATCGAGTCCATGGAAAAGGCTTTGCTGGAGATCAAGGCAGCGCTTCCCCAGTTTGAGGTTGTGCTGGTTTCTGTAAGCCATTGCCCCGCAAGACCTGCCATTACCGATACCATTTCTCAGACTAATGCCCTTATGCGCAATTTGGCAGCCAGCTATGACTGGATGTATTATGCAGAGGCAGAGTATCTGTTCTGCACCGATCCTAATGATCCGCTGAGCACCAATGCTGATCTGTTTATTGACGGTCTGCATCCCTCCGCAGTGGGCTATCAGATGATGGCGGATGTGATCAAGGCTGCCATCCGCGGAGAAAATCAGCCGGAGTATGATGAAGATTTGGCAGCTGCCCAGCTGGCAGAGGTCAAAGCCAACAAGCTGGCTTCCATGGATATCTATTCCGAGACTGCTTATACTGCAGAAAACTGGGTAAATGCAAAGCCCCATTACGATGCAGCTGTTGCCAAGATCCAGGCCTGCACCACAGAAGACGCGCTGAATGCTTTGGACCTTTCCGCAGAAATTGCTGCACTGAACGCCATTCCCAATAAGTCCGTACAGATCGTTGAGAATATTCTGAACGCTGACACCCGGGATGCGCTGGCTGCAGATGCCTGGACCAAGACGGACGACAACACCGCCAACATCAGCGGCTATAGTTATGCTCTGGATAACACCGCGTTGTACAGTGATGCGGAGATCATCTTTAAGGTCTCCAACAACACCGGCGACATTGCCACCGGCGGTATTTTCCTGCGGGCCACGCAGCTGAGCAATAACGGCATTTACGGTTATTTGATCAATTATGTATCTGCCAGCGATCTCATGCAGGTTTACTATGTGAACAATGTGTATAACACCGATGGCAGCACTTATACCCTCAAATACATTGGCGGCGTCAACTTTGGTGCTTACGGCAATGTTCTGAACACCGAGTTCTATGCCAAAATCGAAGGAGACCAGCTGATCCTTTCCACTGTGGAAAGACACCAGGCAGGCCTTGCGCCCTTGACCGTGGTGGATCTGACCTACGGCGGCCAGTTTGAATTGATCGAATCCGGTCACATCGGTATGTTGGCATGGAACAATGGCATTTCCTATGACCTGCAGCTGAAGAATTTCAAGGGCGAGCCGGTGGAGCAGAAGGAAGAAGTGGAATCAGATGCAGCAGCTGTGTTTGTTGCGAATCTTCTGAATTCCTCCACCAGCTTGAACGCCGATTCCTGGACTAAGGTGGATGATCATACGGTCCAGGTCAATGGCTTCGGTTATGCGCTGGATAACAGTGTTTACAGCGATGCGAACTTGACCTTTAAGGCATCCAATAACACCGGAAACATTGCTACCGGCGGTGTTTTGCTCAGATGCACGCAACGGGCCAATAATGGCCTGGACGGCTATTTGATCAACTATGTATCGGCGAGCAACTATATTCAGGTGTATTATTTGAGCAATGTCTATAATACGGATGGAACAGAATATGTTTTGACATATTTGGGCGGTATCGTATTTAATGGGAATGTGGTAAATACAGAGTTTTATGCCAGCATTCAAGGCAGCACACTGTATATCAACACTCTGGACAGGATGGATAATGGCGAAGCCAATTTGGCAACTGTTGATTTGACCTATGGTGGTAAGTATGCAGTATATGAATCCGGTAAATTTGGCTTGTTGAGCTGGAACGAGGGCGTGTCCTTTAATATGACCATTCAGGAGTTTGCTGTGTAAAATAAGCGCGACCCCCGTTAATTGGGGGTCGTACCATCCCTTTTGCTTTTCCAAATAACAGAATGATTCCATTTTTAAGGAGGAAATTATATGCAACATAGTAAAAATGGCAGACTGCTGGCGTGGCTGTTGGTGCTGGCTATGGTATTGCCCATGGTCATGCCTGCGGCAACGGCTTTCGCGGCGGAGGATACGGAAGCCGCAGAAGCGGAGCTGCCCACCGCGACCAGCCCGGAAGATTCCTCATCCGGCGCAGAAGCCGATCCTGTTTTCTATCAGTGTAACTTTATTGACGAGAGCCAGCTGGCGGATTTTGACCTGTACCAGTCCGGCACCAGCAAATTTGTGGTTGCTGACGGCGTATTGAAGGCCGATGGCACCGATGGCGAGCAGAAGGCGATCCTGAAGCAGGATGGTCCCATTAAGTCCCTGTCCGTGAACATCCTGCCCGGCGAGTCCGGCGTGATCTACGGCGGTGTGTATTTTGGCGCCAAGAATGCCCAGGCTGGACAGGATCAGATTCAGTCACAGGTGATCTTGATCAAGTCTGACTATACCGGTTGGTCTGACGCACCTAACCGTATAGACATTGTTCACGGCCAGTTTAACAACAACTGGAAGAGCCTCAGCACCAAGATCTCCGAAACCGGCAACGGCAACAACCTGTTCTCCGGTGGTAAGAAAGAGACGCTGAATTTGAAGCTGGTATTCAGCAACGATGTAATGCTGCTGACCCTGAGCCTGGTGAGCAATCCTGACAAGTATGTGCAGTACATTTATGAGATCGATCCTGCAGCTATGGAGGGTCAGGTGGGCATTCGTTCCCTTGGCTCGGATACTTGCTATGACAAGCTGATCGTCAACGAGGATTATATCCCCGAGAGCCTGCAGAGCGGTCTGAAGCTGGACGGCACAGATGAGAAGTCCTATGCAAAGACCCTGACCACCCTGAACGAAAAGCCCGTGACCATCGAGGCATGGGTGAAGATGGAAAAGCCCGCGGACAAGCGCCGTCAGGCCATTATCTCCAACTATACCGGCGGCAGCCTGGCTTCCAACGCCCAGGGTACCTGGGGCCTGTATACCGATGAGGATGGCGACCTGTGGTACACAGAGCGCTGTGGTGGTACGACCTATAACCAAACCGAGCGTGTGGAAATGTGGACCGACGAGTGGATCCATGTGGCAATTGTCCGTGGACAGGGTAAGTTGACCGTGTATGCCAACGGTGAGCTGATCATTGAAAGAGAAAAAAACATCATGGGCGAAGCCACCGTTCTGGATAATTACCTGACCATCGGCTACTGCACCGTAGCAGCTGCCGGTGATTCCACCAACTCTACCCAGGGCGAGATCGGTGATATCCGTCTGTGGCGGACCGAGCGTACCCAGGCACAGATCCAGGAAAATATGTACCGGGAGCTGACCGGCACTGAGGAAGGCCTGATGCAGCACTGGAATTTCGATTCCCATGATAAGGGTATCGTATCCAACACCGTGGAGGGTGGTATTGACCTGGAGCTGTTGGGTCATACCCAGATCGGCAACGAGGAGATCCGCCGCTGGGACTTCTCCACAGAGAGCCAGCTGGAGGACTTCACCTTCTACTATGCACCGGATTATAAGTCTGAGAGCTACAATTATGCTTTTAGTATCAAGGATGAAAAGCTGTTTATTTCCGGCAGCATTAACAACAGCAGTTCCGATGTAAAGGCGATCCTCAATGAGAAGATCCACAACATTACCTATATGGGCGCAGATGTGACCCAGGGCGGCACCTCCACTGCCAGTACATCCCTATTGTTTGGCATCAAGAGCGTGCACTCTAACGCTGCCAATGATTATGAAGGCTATCGGGTTCATTTGACCCGTCAGCGGACCAGTGCCGCGAAAAGACCCCATTCGGAAGTCTGGTTCGATAAGATCTCCGGTGGTTCCGTTACGGCTGTGACCGGCAGACAGACGAATGAGACCTTCTTCCCCGGCGCGGATGTGAAGCTGCCCTTCCACATTCAGCTTACCTTTGACGGCAACAAAGCAGATGCCTTCATGTACCGTTTGGACGATCCCACTGTGACCAACGGTCAGACCTATACGGTTCCTGAGGGCGAGCTGGACGGTCAGATCGGTTTGCGGCTGACAAAAACCAGTGTCTATTTCGACAACTATACAGTTATTTCTCAGATCTCTGTGGAAGAAACGCCCGAGCAGGATACCACCATCTACGAAAACGAGGGCTATAACTTCTTCAACTCCGGCAGCAAGACCTGGGAGATGAAGCAGAGCATTGCCACTCCCTACACCCTGGAGGCATGGGTGAAGGTGCCCGAGGGTATTGCGGACAGCACTGTGGGCTACATCGTAGGCAACCCCTACCGTGCGCCTCATATTTCCATGCAGATGGCCAATAATGGCAATCTGCGCCTGGCATGGACCGTGGAAAATACAGATCTGACCACTTCCACCACCAATTATGATGTGGATACGGATCTGCGCAACGGCAGATGGACTCATGTGGCATATACCTGCGATGTGGCAAACGATACGGTCGTTGCCTATATCAACGGCAAGGCGGTAAAGACCTGGACCGATGCCGGCCTGCAGGATATTGTGCTGCCCGATCATGTATCTCCCGTCAACTGGTTCGCGGTGGGCAGCAAAAAGACCAATATGGGCGTGTCTTCCAATCTGTTCCCCGGTTGGATCGCCGATGTGAGACTGTGGGACAATGCGCTGTCTGCTGACCAGATCCAGGCCAGCATGATGACCCAATACACCACTGCCCAGGACGGCTTAGTGTTCAACGCACCTATGACCGGGATCATGGATGACCGTTTTGAAGACCTGTCCGGCAACGGCTATTACCTGGCGCAGAGTGCCACCGGCTTCCAGCTGGAAACCCAGGAGCACGAGCCCGGCGCTTACTCCATGATCGTGATCCCTGACCAGCAGATTTTGTCTCACTATTATAACGATGCCTTGCAGGGCGTGTATCAGTGGATCGCGGATAACCGGGAGAAGGAGAATATTCAGATCGTCATGAACGTGGGCGACCTGGCAGATAACTGCGGTAACATTGCCCAGTGGGACAACAATAAGGCTGCCTGGGAGCTGTTGCCCAAGGATCTGCCCTTTATCACCGCAGCCGGTAATCACGACTATGATACCAACTCCGGTTGGAATAAGGGCTACGGTGTCCGTGAACAGCTGACCATTATGAATTCCTATTTTCCCCAGAGCCTGTTTGAAGCTTACCCCACGGAGATCGGCTTCTTTGACGAAACCAACTCTGTCAACCAGTGGCAGGCATTCTCTGTCAATGGCAACCAGTATCTGGTCATGGCTCTGGAGTATGTACCTCAGGATGATGTGATCGCATGGGCAAATCAGGTAGCAGAGGATCATCCCAACCACCAGATCATCATGGTGACCCATAGCTATGTGGGCTCTACCGGTAATCTGGATCAACCCAAGCTGTGGAGCAATTTCCTCAGCAAGCATGAAAATGTGATCATGGCGTTCTCCGGTCACGTATCCCACAATGAGGTGGTTCATAGAACCGATAAGGGCGAAAACGGCAACGATGTCCATAACATTTTGATGGACGCACAGAGCCTGGATACCAGCAATCGCAAGCATGCCATGATCGGTATCCTGCGCTTCAATGCCGATGGCACTTTGTGCGATGTATCCTATTTCTCCACCTCCCGGAATCAGTATGAAGCCCGTAGCAACTTCACTCTGGAGCTTCCTAACCACGAGATTAAGTACTATGCACAGATTGGTGCACAGTTCTATAAAACCGTAAACGAGGCAGTGGAGAATGCCAACGGTGAAATTGTGAAGGTGCTTGCTAACTGCGATGAAGCGATTAACATTTCTTCAGATGTGACCATCGATCTGGCAGGCTGCAAGCTGAGCGATGTGACCGTCAGTGAAGGTGCCACCTTGACGCTGATCGATTCTACCGCCAACTACGATGGCACCGATGGCAGCGCGGTGGTCAACGGCTCTGTGGAAAGCCTGGTGGAGTATGATGGCAACAAGTACATGGTCATCGGTGAAGATGGTGTGTATGTGCCCCACCGCTATGATTTCGGCATCACCCATGTGAGTCTGAAGCCCTCCGTCACCGGCTTTGGCTATAAGGCCCGCTTCTATGGTGACGCAGCGGTCCAGGCGCAGATCGCGTCCATTGGCTATGAGCTTTGGCTCACAGAGGATCTGGTGGTTTCCCGCTCTATGAATACTTATCAATCCCTGGTGACCCTGCGGCTGAATAATTTCCTGGTGGAGCAGTACGGCGAAGCTCCTGTTCATGCCAGGGCCTTTATGACCTTGCAGGACGGCACAAAGCTGGAAAGTGAGGTTATCAGTTATTCCATGCGTTCCATGGTAGAGCTGATCGATGGGCTCACCGCAGATCTGACCGAGGAGCAGGTAAAGGCTGCTGCCATTATGGTAAAGAAGAATCCTACCATGCAAAATTGGAGCGTATCCAACATTTTGGCTGCGCTGCAGCCTGCGGCTGCTGTGGAAGCCATCACCGTTGCAGACCAGGAAATGACCGATGTAAACGGAAATCCGCTGACCCTTACTCTGGAGGGTGCATATTCCTTTACCACCAAAGAGACTGAGGAAACTCTGGCTTATAGTGATTATCAAAACTGGATCGCGGATTACTATATCACTATGGATAAAGAGGCAGGGGAGGGCCTGTACCTGGCGGGTAATTACGGCAGCTATGGATGGATTGCCATTCCTGTGGAAGCCGGCAAGACCTACACGGCAGTACCCCTTGTGCAGACTTTGTTGGGTAACGGTTTGACCTATGAAGAAATGGTCACGCAGGTGGGTGCTTTCAGCTGCGGTGTGGCAGATACCTTGGATAATCATTCCGGCGCTACGGTTACGGTGGAGCTGCGTCTGACCAATCCGGATAATGCAGAGGAATTCATTGTCTTATATGTAACGCAGCACACCATTACTGCAGCAGAAGCTGCATAATCGTTCATAACTGAAACAGGGTGCTGAAAAGCCCCTGCAGAAAATATTATAGGAGGTGGAGCTATCGGGCAGTGCGCATGCGTGGAAGCGTAGCATCTGTTGGCAAATAGGGGATTTGCTGTGGGTATGCGGGCATAAGAAAAAGAAATAACCTGTGGAATGATCGGTGCAGCCGTCCGTGTGGCTTTGCCGTGGCTTCTTGCCGGTTGTGGATTTGGAGGATGCTTTGCCATACTTCAAAATGGGCGCTATGCTTCCATGCAGCGGCACGGTTTTGTGCTCTATTTTCTGTTAAGAATAATCTGCTGCATTGCGGCATGAAATAGTCAAACACCGCCAACTTTACTGCAGGTTGGCGGTGTTTGACTATTTTTCTATTTCCGGTTGAACATTTGCCGGATATTTGATAGAATAGGCATAAGCGAATAACGAAAGGAAAGTAATTATGAAAGCTTTTATGGATAAAGACTTTTTGTTGGAAACCGAAACCGCAAAGCATTTGTTCCATGATTATGCGGAGAATCTGCCTTTGGTGGATTACCATTGCCATTTGAATCCCCGGGAGATCTATGAGGACCGCCGGTTTGATAATCTGGCGGAGGTTTGGCTTGGAGGCTGCCAGCCCGACGGCAGCTATTCTGGTGACCATTATAAATGGCGGGTTATGCGCTCCAACGGTGTGCCGGAGGAGTATATCACCGGGCAGAAGCCGGATTATGAGCGATTTGTTAAGTTTGTGGAAGCCTTGGAAATGGCCATCGGCAACCCTATGTACCATTGGTGCCATTTGGAGCTGCAAAAGTTTTTTGGGGTTTATGAGCCTTTGACTGTGGAAAGCGCGGAGCGTATCTGGAATCATTGTAATGACATGCTGCGTAACGACCCGGATATGACCGCCCGCGGCTTGATCCAAAAGTCCAATGTGGCTTTTATTGGTACTACGGACGATCCCATTGACGATCTTTCCTGGCATGAAAAGATCGCAGATGATCCCGACTTTACGGTGACAGTTGCCCCGTCCTTCCGCCCGGATAAGGCTGTGAATATCCACAAAGCCGGCTGGATGGAGTATATGCAAAAGCTGGCTGCCAGCGTTGGCAAGACGCGGCTTTCTTCCATGGTAGAGGTGTTGGCTGCCCTGACTGCACGGGTGGAATTTTTCCGTGCGCACGGTTGCAAGGCCAGTGACCACGGCCTGGATTATGTGCCTTTCCGGAATTATACTATGGAGCAGGCAGACCGGGTTTATCAAAAGGCGTTGCAGGGCCAGACGCTGACGGTCCAGGAAATCGAGGGGTATCAGACGGTGGTACTGCTGCACCTGGCTAAGGAATATCACCGCCTGGATATTGCTATGCAGATTCATTATTCCTGCCTGCGTAATAACAACACCCGCATTTTTAAATGGCAAGGGCCGGATACGGGTGTGGATGCCATTGCTCAGAATACCTGCGGCGGCAATATTGCCCAACTGCTGGCGGTGCTGGATGAAGCCGGTACTTGCCCCAAAACTATTTTGTATTCACTGAATCCTGCAGACAATGCCCAATTGGGCACCATCATTGGTTGCTTCCAGGATAGCACTGTTCCTGGCAAAATCCAGCACGGCTCTGCATGGTGGTTCAACGATAATAAAACCGGTATGCAGGAGCAAATGACCACCTTGGCAAACCTGGGTTTATTGGGGAACTTTATCGGCATGCTGACGGATTCCCGTTCTTTCCTGAGCTATCCCCGCCATGATTATTTCCGCAGGATTCTGTGTAATCTCATTGGCAATTGGGTGGAAAACGGGGAGTATCCCAATGCGGACAGCTCCTTGAAGAAGATCGTGGAAGGTGTATGCTACGGCAATGCCAAGCGGTATTTTGGCCTGTGATTTTTTCAATATGTTTTATAGCGGCAGAGCAAACGCTCTGCCGCTTCTGCTATATAAACGGTTGCGGGGGTTTACATAAGAGAGTGTTTTTGTGAATATTGTATGGTTTTTATGTAAAAATTTGTTGTCTTTTTGGGATTCGTTTTCTTGCATTTCAAAAGTGCCTATGTTAGAATGTTATTGAGATAATGTGATACTTTGGGCAAATGGTTTCTGCTTTTATTGCAACCACCCCTTGTGTGGGCATTTGTACGCCGACCACAATATCTTGTGGGAGTACTGCATTTACCTTCTCCTTTGGGGAAGGGGGACCGCCTTGGCGGTGGATGAGGTGTAGCCTTCCCCTTTGGGGAATGGGGACCGCTTTAGCGGTGGATGAGGTATAGCCTTCTCCTTGAGGAGAAGGGGGACCGCTTTAGCGGTGGATGAGGTGTTTATCGCCACCTCATCAGTCAGTTGACGCTGACAGCTGTGCGCTGCGGCGCACCCGGTCGCAGCTCTGACAGTCCACCGGACTGTCATTCACTACTGCGACTGCGCTTCGCTTACCTCAAGGAGAAGCCTTTAGGAGAAGCCTTTGAGATGCGCAGATATACCAGGCTTTGCCTGTTATATTATATAAGCAACAGTGAATTGCTGCCGATTAGGGGAATTGGTGGCGGATCACTGCAAAAAATTTCATTTTCATTAGGAGGGACACTATGAAAAGAATTTTATCCGTATTGCTGGCCTTGGTAATGGTCATTGGCATGCTGCCTATGACATTGCTCACCGCCAGCGCAGCAGAAGTCTCTGAGACATTGACTCTTGCAGGTTCTACTGGTACAGTTTCTGGTGAGAGCATTTCCTGGACTTCTGGCAACTTGAGCTTTACCGCGAACAAGAACACAAGTTCTACTGCAATTAGAACAGACGACACCGATCATTTCAGACTGTATGTAGGCTTCTCTGCAACGCTGACCTGCTCTGCCGGCAACATCACAAAAATCGTGATGACTGCGACCGGTACCAGCTATGCAGTTGCTCCTACCGGTTCTGACGGCTCTGTTGGTACTGTTTCCGGTACAACCATTACCATTCTACCTAAGGAAGCTTCCAACACTTACACCATTCCTTCTATTGGCAAGCAGACT
>JAZNSR010000149.1:0-3722 GCA_045591335.1 Faecousia sp. | reverse complement strand
GAGCGCATCCAGATAAAAACTGGAGTGGCGCCACTAACGCTGCGCCACTCCGCTTAAAACTAAATATTCCTATACAGGGCCTCTTTTTGTACTGTCCGCACAAACTGGGGCAGTCTACTCGTATATTTTGAGACAACACCTTTTTTATTAAATCTCAATCTGATCAATGACGGAGCGGAGCTTTGCGGCGCTGGCCTGCAGCTTGGCAATTTCCTCATCAGTCATCTTGCTCATGATCTTACCCCGGACACCCTCACGGTCCACCAGGTTCAAAACAGACAAACACACATCATCCACGCCGTACTCGCCGTGCATCATGGTGGAAACCGTCAGCGCAGTGCCTGCACCGGAATAAATGCACTTGCAGATATGGCAAACGGACATAGCCACCGCGTAGAAGGTAGCGCCCTTGTTTTCAATAATAATGCCGCCGGACTTCTTTACGAACTCCTCAACTTCTTCATAGTCCTGATTCCACTCGATGCGGTCCTTATCCGGAGAATTCTCCTTATAAACATCAATATGGTTATTGGCAATATGCGCCAGAGACCAGGGCACGAAGGAGCTATCACCATGCTCGCCATACACATGGGCATGGACATTCTTGGGGCTGATATAGAAACGCTTTGCAAGCTCAGATTGCAGACGGCTGGTGTCCAAAATAGTACCGGAGCCGATGATCTGACGCTCGGGCAGGCCGGATATCTTGGTGAACACATAGGTCAGCACATCCACGGGATTGGAAACGATCACATAAACCGCATTGGGGGCATGCTTGACCACATTGGCAGCCACATCCTTCAGAATGTTCACATTGATCTGGGCCAGGTCCAAGCGGGTCATGCCGGGCTTTCTTGCCACGCCGCAGGTGATAACCACAATATCAGAGTCTGCAGCATCCTCATACTCGCCGGAACGAACAATGGCGGGAGAATGGAAGGGTGCGCCCTGGTAAATATCCAGCGCCTCACCAATTGCTTTCTTTTTGTTCACATCCACCAATACGATCTCGGAAGCAACGCCCTGGATCATCAGGTCGTTGGCGATGGTTGCGCCTACGCTGCCGGCACCGATCACACTGATCTTACTCATAATATTCTCTCCTTTCAACCAAAAAGCATTTTATATAAATCTTTTTGTATCGATATTATTATATTCTATATGGGAGAAAATGCAAGTCGCCAGTATGCAAAAATTCTGCCTTTATTTACACCATATTTTGTAATAATTCACAAGGGACTCAAAAACTCAATATTTGCACCAGCAAACGGACGCAGGCTTCCATATCCTCCACAACTGCATATTCAAAGCGGCTGTGGAAATTTTCGCCGCCGGTGCACAGATTGGGGCAAGGCAAACCCATGAACGAAAGTCTTGCGCCATCAGTGCCGCCCCGGATGGGCACCTCCACAGGCGTCATGCCCACGGTTTCCATGGCCTTTTTCGCCCGGTCTATAATATACATGCAGGGCTCGATCTTTTCCCGCATATTATAATAACTGTCCTTCAAGGTCAGCTCCACAGTGCCCTGTCCGTACTTTTCATTGAGCTGGGCAGCCGCAGCTTCCATGACCGCCTTCTTCTGCTCAAATTTCTCCCGGCTGTGATCCCGGATAATATAGCGCAGGGTGGACTGCTCCACGGTACCTTCCATATCCGTCAGATGGATAAAGCCCTCATAGCCCTCCGTCAGCTCCGGCTTTTGCTCCTGGGGCAAAAGGCTTTGGAATTCCATGGCAATATACTGGGAATTGACCATTTTATCCTTGGCTGAGCCGGGGTGAATATTGATACCACGGAACACTGCCTTTGCGCCAGCTGCGTTGAAATTCTCATATTCCAGCTCGCCAATGGCCCCGCCATCCACCGTATAGGCGTAATCTGCCCCAAAGCCCTCCACATTGAAAAGATCCGCACCTCTGCCGATCTCCTCATCGGGAGTAAAACCAATCTTCAAGGTGGCATGATTCATCCGGGCCTTCAGCAAAAATTCCGCTGCGCTCATGATCTCCGCCACGCCCGCCTTATTATCCGCGCCCAGCAAGGTAGTGCCGTCGGTGACGATCAAATGCTTGCCCGTATACTTTTGCAAATTGGGATACTCACTGCTGCGCAGCCAAATATCCTTTTGGGGATTCAAGCAAATATCCTGACCGGTATATTCCACAATCCGGGCCTTCACATCTGCGCCGGAGGCATCCGGGGAGGTATCCATGTGGGCAATCAAGCCGATAGTGGGCAGGCTGGGATCTCCGGGCACGGTGCCGTATACATAGCCGTCTTCATCCATATAGGCATCGGCAATGCCCATAGCCAGCATTTCCTCCACCAAAGCCGCACCCAAAAGGCGCTGATTGGGGGTGGAGGGACAAGTCTCGGAGAATTCATCGGACATGGTATCAAAAGATACATATTTTAAAAAGCGTTCCGTAACATTCATAAAATCAATTCCTTTAAATGTTCAGCCACCTGCAAGCAGGTGGCTGAAGAAATATTATTTTGCAGCGTTGACCAACTCAGCGGTATCCTGGGCGATCATCAGCTCTTCGTTGGTGGGAACCACCCAAACCTGAACCTTGGAATCGGGCGTGGAGATCAGAACCTCCTTGCCGCGAGCCTTGTTCTTTTCGGCATCCAGCTTAACACCCAGGAAGCCCAGGTAATTGCAAATTGCCTGGCGGGTATCGGGGCCGTTTTCGCCAACACCGGCGGTGAAGGTCAGAACATCCAGACCGTTCAAAGCAGCGGCATAGGCGCCCACATACTTGGCGACCTCATAAGCGAACTTGTCCAGAGCCAGGCGGCAATTCTCGTTGCCTGCGGCTGCGCCGTCTTCCAGATCACGGAAGTCGGAGGAAACGCCGGACAGAGCCAGCATACCGGACTTCTTGTTCAGCATATTCAGGCAGTCATCCACGCTCATGCCGTACTTGTTGCAAATAAACTGCACCACGCAAGCGTCGATATCACCGGAACGGGTGCCCATGGGCACACCGGCCAGAGGACTCAGTCCCATGGTGGTATCCTGGCACTTGCCGTCCAAAATGGCGGACATGGAAGAACCATTGCCCAAATGGCAGTTGACCATCTTAAATTCCTTCTTGCCAACCAGCTGAGCGGTACGGCGGGCCACATACTTATGGCTGGTGCCATGGAAGCCATAGCGGCGGATATCGTCGTTCTCGTAATACTCAGTGGGGATGGCGTAACGGTATGCCTTGGGGGGCATGGTCATGTGGAAAGCGGTGTCAAACACGGCAACCTGGGGAGTGTTGGGCATAACAGCCTGGCAGGCCTCAATACCCATCAGGTTAGCGGGGTTATGCAAGGGTCCCAGAGGGATGCACTTCTTGATGGTCTTGATCACATCATCGTTGATGATGCAGGAATCACTGAACTCCATGCCGCCGTGCAGCACACGGTGACCCACAGCATCGATCTGATCTACGCTCTCGATCACGCCGTCAACGGGATCCACCAAAATGGACAAAACAGCCTGAATAGCCTCGGAGTGGCTGGGCATAGCAATGTCCTTAACGACCTTCTTGTCGCCCACCTTATGGGTCAGCTTGCCATCAATGTAAATACGCTCGCACAGGCCCTTGGCAGAAACGTCACCGGTCTCAGGATTCATAAGCTGATACTTGAGGCTGGAGCTGCCGGCGTTGATAACCAAAACGTTCATTGGAATCTCCTCCTAAAATAATGTTTTCTTTTTTGTG
>JAZNSR010000148.1:0-9753 GCA_045591335.1 Faecousia sp. | reverse complement strand
AGACCTCACGCAGATTCCAGACCGCTTCCGCGCAGGCTGCCGCGTCACCGTCTTCCACGTTGATGCCAAGGAAATTGGTTGCCAGCTTGGATACCGGATAGTCCGACTGGGACGGGTTGAGATCATAGGCCGCCAGAGCCGTGTCAAACAGCAGTTGACCAATAGCAATGCCCGTGTCCTCCAGCTGATGCATAGCAGTTTTGGCATCATGAAAAATCACCTGGTCCAGCTGCAGCTGCATGAGCATTTGCGCCTCCAAAGGCGTGAGCATACACACGCCCTGCTCCCAGGCAAAGCCAACGGTGCCGTCCTCCGCCTGGTAAACCGCACAGCAGTCCAGCTGCTCCGGCAAACAATCCGCCTTGGGCAGCGCGGTGATCTGCGCCGGGGCTGCCGCAGGAACAGACACAGTACCCCGCAGGCCGTATTTATCGATCAGCTTCACAAACTCCAGCTTCACGAATAAATCATAAAGCTCCGGCTGATTGTAAGGCTGGACAATGGCATCCTTGGGCTCAAAATCAATGGGCGCTTCCGGCTTAATGGTGGCCAGCTCATAGGACAAATAAGCGCTTTCCTTTCCGTCCTCCAGCTTTTGGCGAAGCTTGGGGCGGATAGAAGGATCGTCCAAATTTGCATACACCCCATCCAGACTACCAAATTTCAGCAAAAGCTCCGTGGCTGTCTTGGGCCCAACCCCCGCAACGCCGGGGATATTATCGGAAGAGTCGCCCATCAACGCCTTTAAATCCACCATTTTGGGGGGCATAAAGCCGTATTCTTCCATAAACCTGGCTTGATCATACACGGTGGCGGTGGTCTGTCCCATACGGGAGATCACCAGCTTGACCTTCACATTCTCATCGATCAGCTGCAGGCTATCCCGGTCTCCGGTGACGATAACGCACTCCCAGCCGTTATTGGAGCAGATCTTGCCCACAGTGCCAATCACATCATCGGCCTCCCAGCCCTGGCATTCATAAATAGGAATGTTCATGGCCTGCAAAACCTGTTTCATCACCGGCATCTGCATGGCAAGCTCCTCATCCATACCGTGACGGGTGGCCTTATAGCCTTCATAACGCAAATGGCGGAAGGTGGGCCCATGAAGGTCAAAGGATACGCAAACCGCATCCGGCTGTTCCTCCCGCTCCATGCGCTCCAAAATATTCAAAAAGCCATAAATGGCATGGGTGTAAAGCCCCTCCCGGGTGGTAAGGGGCTTTACTCCGTAATAAGCGCGATTGATGACGGAGTTACCGTCAAGGATCATAAGCTTCATACTTTTCTCCATTTGCTGCCCTGGGGAGTATCAATGATCTCAATGCCCCGGGCCTTTAATTCATCACGGATGCGGTCCGCCTCCGCAAAGTTCCTGGTTTTTTTGGCCTCTGTTCTGGCAGCCACCAGTGCGTCGATCTCCGGGTCAGCAGAAGCAGCAGCCTCTGCTGCCTCTTTTTCACGGAGCTTTTGCGCAGCCTCCAACAAATTCAGGCTCAACACCCGGTCAAAGTCTGCCAGGGCTGCCAGCTTGGTAGCATCGGTGGTTTTCGCCTTCAAAACATCATAAACCGCAGTGACGGCAACAGCCGTATTCAAATCCCCATTCAGGGCATTGGCAAAACGGTCTTTCAAGCTTTGCAGGGTCTGTTCATCCACATCCTTACCATCTGTCAAAGCGGCGATCTTGGCCACCAGCTTTTCGTATGCCACCGCTGCATTATCCAGATTTTCCCAGCTAAACACCAGGTTGCGGCGGTAATGGCTCTGCAGGCAGAACAGCCGGTAGGCCATAGGGTCATAGCCCTTCTGTTCCAGCAAACTCACAGTCAGAAATTCGCCCTTGGATTTGCTCATTTTGCCGGTGTCCGTGTTCAGATGGTGCACATGGAACCAGTAATTGCACCATTTGTGACCCAGGTAGCTTTCGGACTGGGCAATCTCGTTGGTGTGATGCGGGAAGGCATTGTCAATGCCGCCGCAGTGAATATCCAGATCCTCGCCCAGGTATTTCAGGCTGATGCCGGAGCATTCAATATGCCAACCGGGATAACCCACACCCCAGGGGGAATCCCATTTCAGCGCCTGGTCTTCAAATTTGCTCTTGGTGAACCACAGAACAAAATCGTTTTTATTGCGCTTGTTGGTGTCCTCCTCCACGCCTTCCCGGACGCCGATAGCAAGGTCCTCCTCGTCGTGGTCGTTAAACACATAATAGCGTTCCAGCTTAGAGGTATCGAAATACACATTGCCGCCAGCAACATAGGCAAAGCCCTTTTCAATAAGGCCCTCCACGATCTTGATAAATTCATCGATACAACCGGTGGCAGGCTGGATAATATCCGGCTTTTTGATATTCAGCTTATCGCAGTCAGCAAAGAAAGCGTCTGTATAATACTGGGCAATCTCCATAACGGATTTATTCTCCCGCTTTGCGCCCTTAAGCATCTTATCCTCGCCGGTATCCGCATCAGAGGCCAGGTGGCCCACATCCGTGATGTTCATAACGCGCTTGACATTATAGCCCATATAACGCAAGGCCTTTTCCAGCACATCCTCCATAATATAGGTGCGCAAATTGCCAATATGGGCAAAGTGGTACACCGTCGGCCCGCAGGTGTACATTTTCACCACATCCGGATGGTTGGGGGTGAACAATTCTTTTTTGTGGGTGGCGGAATTATACAAATACATTTTCATACCTCCAATAAAAAAGCCTCCTGTGCCAGGGCACAAGAGGCGGGTCTTAAAACTCGCGGTTCCACTCTCATTTATCACTTTTCCTTACCTTCGCTCACGGGCGCACTTTCCCAGCGCCGACACCACCCGGACTTCCAGCCAACGGCCCGGATTCTCTGAAGGATTGGCGCTGCTACTCTTCCCGGTCACAGCGATATTCGGTTTGCAATATTTTAACATTTCCGCCACAACTTTGTCAAGGGAAAACAGTAGAATATTGTTGCCAGAAATAACAAACTGTGCTATTATATGCGTAGAAATATACTGAATTTGGGAGGTTCCCATTATGAAGCGTTTGATTCCCTTTTTCCTCGTGCTTGCCATGCTGCTGGCTGCCTGCCAGGCTGCCCCTGCAGTGAGCACCGACCCCACCGAAACAGACCCCCCGGAAACCACCGAAGCCACCGGTGCGCTCCGGCAAATCGACATGTCTGCGATCTCTCTGCCCGCCGTGGTGGAAACCCTGACCGACAACGGCAAAGAGATCTTCCGTTTCACCAGCCAGGCCATCAGTCTGGTGGTGCCCGATCCGGATGTGGCCGACAAGATCATCTTTGATTTTGGCAAACGGCAGGATCAATTCCGTGAGGCTGCCGACCATATCCACCAATTGGCTACGGAGGTATACACCGACGGCGAATGGACTCCTTACTTTTACAGTGCCATGTTCGACCCCATGCGTGTGGATGAAAACATTATCAGCCTGGCAGGTACCATCGTATCCTGGTCCGGCGGCAATCACCCCAATTACAACTGCGCCTTCGCCAACTATGATATGGTCACCGGCGATGTAATGACCCTGGGCAGCATTCTGACCCATAAGGACAAAGCCGCTGAGCTGCGGGATCTTTTGCTGGATGCCATTGGAGAAATCCAGGAGGAATACAGCATCTGGAGCGACTACGAAAAGCTCATTGGCGACCGTTTTACTGCCGACATCAGCTACGACGATGCCTGGTATTTTGATGCCAACGGCCTGTGCTTCCGGTTCACCCCCTATGAAATCGCCCCATACTCCTCCGGCATCATCACCGTGACCATCCCCTACAGCAAACTCACCGGTATCGTAGAAGACGCCTATTTCCCCATGGAGCAGCAGGCTATTCCCGGAACTCTAAACGCCACAGTTATGGATGATGCGGCACTCTCCCAGTTCGATCAGTTTGCCGAATTGGAGTTGGACGCCGAAGGCTCCCGCATTCTGCTTTCCACCGATTCCATTCTGTATGATGTTTCCATCAAACAGCTTGGCAATCCGGATTATACCGCCCTTCGCGTTGCCACACTTTCCCCCGGAGATGCCATCATGGTGCAGGCAGATTTTGCTAACACGGAGCTGATGGTAGAGTACACCGCCGATAACACCGTTTACCGGAAATATATTTCTGTTTCCGGCTCCGCAGTGGAGCTTTTAACGGAAAACCCCAACTAAACAGTAAAAATGGGACTGTAAAATAACAGCCCCATTTTTATTTTCTGCGGAACAGGTTTTGAATTCGCTTCAGCAGCAGATCCAGCACCAGCAGCACTCCATCCCCCATCAGCAGGGTAATGCCTGTGAAAACCGCGCCCAGCTCCCGGAACTCTGCCAGTATGACATCCATACCCAAAATATAAATCAGGCTGCCGTAGGCCAAAAGGATCATGCCCGTAAAAAACAAAAGCTTAAACAGCCAGGAAAGGGGCAAACGATCAAACCAGGACTTCACCAGCGGATAATAACCTAAAAACATAAAGACCGCCGCTGCCTCTTTATCCGGCGAAAAAAGCAAGCTTAGAACCGCTACGGTTGCATACCAGGCCCAGCCAATCCGCTTGCTCGTCAGCTGCAAAAGAATCTGCAGCAAAATGGCGCAGATCACCGGGCAAACATAGGTGGCAAGAGGGATCAAGCCGCCCAGACACATAATCACCATAGCCAGCGCCGCCAATATGCCGCCCAGAGCTATGAACTTTGCCTGTTTGTTTCGCATAAGCCCCCTCCTTTCGGTTTTATTATAGAGCAATTGTCTGCAAATAGCAATTGCTTTTCGTTGACAGCGTTTTAATTTTCGGCTATGATATCACAAAAAGGAGGATGATATTATGGATATTACCATTGGCGCAAAGGGCGAAGTCTCCACCCTGGTGGAGCGGGAGGACACCGCTTTGGAGGTGGGCTCCGGCAGCCTTTTGGTGTATGCCACCCCCTGCATGGTGGCATTGATGGAAGGTGCGGCCTGCGAGGCCTTAGCCCCCTTTTTGCCGGATGACAAAACCTCTGTGGGCACCCAGCTGACCATTTCACACATCAGCGCCACCCCCGTGGGCCTGGAAGTACGGGCAGAAGCCGAAATCGTTGCTGTGGAAAAAAGCATGGTGACCTTCCAGGTCAGTGCCTACGACGAAGCCGGGTTGATCGGTGAAGGCACCCACCAGCGGGCAGTGATCTCCACCCAAAAATTCCTGGACAAAGCCTACAGTAAGCTATAATTGCCTATGTTATTATTGCGTTTATTCGTAAAGGACCACAAAAACACCCGTTCCCCTGCAGTCCGCTCCTCCGTGGGCATTCTGGCAGGCATTGTGGGCATTATTTGCAACCTGCTTTTGGCAGCCTGCAAACTGCTGATCGGCTGGCTCAGCGTTTCGGTTTCTATCACCGCCGACGCACTAAACAACCTCTCCGACGCAGCCTCCTCCATTGTGACACTGATCGGCTTTCACCTTGCCAAGCGCCCGGCAGACAAAGACCATCCCTACGGACATGGACGGTATGAATATTTGGCAGGGCTGGCGGTGTCTGTGCTGATCCTTTTTATTGGCTTTGAGCTGATGAAAAGCTCCATCAGCCGGATCATCACCCCGGAGGCCTCCGTTTACTCCTGGGTCACTCTGGCGGTTTTGCTGCTTTCCATGGGCGTTAAGCTATGGATGGGTGGGTTTTTCCACCGGTTAGGCAAACATATCGATTCTGCGACCTTGAAAGCCACTGCATTGGATTGCCGCAACGATGTGATTGCCACCGCGGCGGTATTCCTCGGCTGCATCTGCCAGTATTTTTGGAGCATTCCTGCCGACGGCTATATGGGTCTGGCGGTTTCTGGATTCATTCTGTACTCCGGCTTAAAATCCGCCAAAGAAACCATATCTCCCCTGCTGGGCGCTCAAGCCGATGAAACTATGATCCGGCAATTATCGGAGCTGATCTTATCCCACGATAAAATTCTGGGCATCCATGACCTTTTGGTCCACGATTACGGCCCGGGCCGCTGCTATGCCTCCGTTCATGCAGAGGTCAGCGCTGCTATGGACCCCATGACCTGCCACGAGATCCTGGACCATATTGAAGCGGAGGTTTCCGCAAAGCTGCAGGTGCAGCTGGTGATCCATTTTGACCCCATTGCCCAGGATGATCCGGAACTGGAGCAATTGCAAAATGCCATCCTCTACGCCATAGAAAAAATAGATCCGGCCCTGTCCATCCATGATCTGCGGGTGGTAAAAAACGCAAAACCGCCGCTGATCTGCTTTGATATCACCGCCCCCTATGATGCCCTCATCGACCAAGAGGCCGTAACAAAAGAAATCGGGCAGCAATTGCCGCCCCAATGGAAACATCACAAGCTGTCCGTCAATATTGACCGGGCATAAAAAGAAGCTGTAAAGAACACAGTAATTCATGTGTCTTTACAGCTTCTTATTTTTTTACTCCTGAGGCAATTCCTCGGGGACTTGCTCCTGAGGCAATGCTTCCTCCTTGGGCAGCTTCTTCAGCCGCAGGCCATAGCGAACGCCGCTGATCAGATAAAACAGCACCCAGCCGTGGAAAATAATATCCAAAATACCGCTAAAATCCTGGGTCATAATACAAAGGCCGATCAAAGCCGCAGAATCCAGCGCAAACATAGCCAGCGCAATGATCATCCACACAGGGCTGCGCTTGCTCAACAACCAGCACAAAAAATACACCACCAAAACGATCACAGCCACCAAAATGCAGGGCACAAGCAATAGCTTTGTGGGGTCCTCCACTCCAAAGATCACCGCATAATAAGGCACGGTGGCGGAAAATAACATCATCACATTCGCAGGGGTGAACGCAATCACAATATTCACCAATGTAAAAAGAATCATCATTAGCAGATTGGCACGGGCGCCTTGATATTTCTGCGCAGCTAACTGTCTTTGGGTATTTGTTTCCATATTCTTTCTCCTTTCGGATCATCCATTTTCTACGATCACTATACCACAATCAAGAAAAAATGCAAATCATTTTCCCAGCAGGGTCTCTTTCCGCTTGATTTCCCGGCCCACACGCAGCAATAGAATCACCGCAAGCACTCCGGCCAAAACAGATGTGCCAAGCATATTCAGCCAGATTCCGTCCAAGCCCAGGCTCCAAAGAGCACCCAACATAATTGCCGGGAACACAAAGGCAACCGCAACTGCCAATATAGTCGCCTGCGCGGGCTTTTCAATGGCACTGAGGAAGCTTTGCGCCGCAATCCCCAGCCAGCGGAACAGATAAGCAAAGCAGAAAAGCTGCAGCGCATGGGTGGCCAGCTCTATCAACTGCACATCCTCGGGCTTGGTAAACACAGAAACCACCGGCTTTGCCAGGAAAAACAGGATCGCCGTGGTGATCACGCTTACGGTGCTGGTGCCGATCAGCACACATTTTGCAAGCTTCTTCACCCGGCTATATTGCCCCGCCCCATAGTTATAGCCAATGGCCGGGGACAGTGCATCGCTGATGCCATAAAGCAACGGCTGGCCAATATCGCTGGCATACATGAGCACCGCGTAAGCCGCAACCGCCGTTGTGCCGCCACCTTTGCCCAAGGCCCGCAAGCCAAGGGTCATCAGAGAAACATTGATCAAAATAGATGTAAGCCGGCCTGCAATATTGCTCATAAACACCGGCGAACCGCAGGCTACGATCTCTTTAACCATAGCCCAATGGAAATGAGGCTTTACAAACTGCAGCAAGGTCTTTTTCCGCAAAAATGGGATCAAAGCAATGGCAGAGCAGCAGCACATGGTAATGCAAATAGCCAGCGCCGAGCCCACCACATCCATTTTCAGCACCAGCAGGAAAAAAGCCAGCAAAGCAATGGTGGCAACATTGGAGCCAATGTTGATGACCATGCTGGTTTTTACATAGCCGCTAATCCGCAAATAATTATCCATGGCAAAAAACACCGTGGTCAGCGGGCCGCACAGGGCAAAGGTGCGCAAATATCTCACCGCCGTATCCAGCAGCGCATCGTTTGCGCCCATAAGCCTTGCCAGAGGTACTGCCGCAAAAAACATCACCGCGCCCATGATCACAGAGGCCACAAAGATCATAATCACGGAGCAGGAAAACAGATTATTGGCAGTTTTATGCTCCCCTTTTCCCAAAGCGATGGATATGGGCGCTGAGGAACCCACGCCAATCAGATCCGCCAGCGAAAAATTGATCATAACCAGCGGAAATGCAATATTCACAGCCGCGAATGCGCTCTCTCCAAGCACCTGCCCAATAAAAGCACCCTCCAGGATACTGTAAATGGACATTGCCAGCATGCTGATCATGCCAGGCAACGCCACCGTAAAAAACAGTCTCCAGGGCTTCATGGTAGCATACATGACTTCCGCTTTCATGTTACGCCTCCGTGTACCACCGCTGAATATAGGCTACGATTCCGGGCACCAGGGCTTTGATCTCTTTGCCGGAGGTGTTGACGCAAAGGTCGTATGCCGAGGCTTCGCCCCATCGTTTATCCGTAAACATCTTTCTGTAAGCTGCCCGGCGCTTGTCAATTTCACGGCATTTGCGGAGGATCTCTTTATCGGAAAGCTTTTCCTCTGCATTGGCTCTGGCGCGGCACCGTTCCAGCTTCGCGCTTTCATCCCCATACACAAAAATGCGGAAGGGCTTATGCTCTGCCAGTATCACATCCGCCGCCCTGCCAACGATCACGCAATCGCCCTGGCTTGCCAGCTCTTTGAGAAGCAAGTGCTCCGCCGACATCAGCTGGATGTTTTGCATCAATAAATAATTAGGCCTGGAAAAGCCGCTTGCAATGGTGGCAGGATAGTAAGCGCGGATTTCCCTTTCTGTTCTGCTGGCCACATAAGCTTTATCCATATTCTCTTTTTCAGCCACCATTTCTATGATCTGCTGGTCATAACAGGGAATGTCCAAGGCCTCTGCCAGTCTTTTCCCCAGCTCTCTGCCACCGCTGCCGAACTCACGGCTGATGGTAATGATCCTCATAATCTTGCTCCTTTCCGCAACCATAAGGCATTTTTATTTAAATCAATCATACCATAAATCCTTGAACAAAGCAATGGTACATGCTATAATTTCCATATAGAGGAGGTGCGCCCATGAAAAAACGCAGTATCATACTTGTAATCACCGTAACGGTCATTTGCTGTTTGGCCATGGCATTGGTGGACGGCGTTCTCCGCCCGGGCTATGCAGTGAAATCTGCCATAAAACTGGCCATGTTCATGCTCATTCCGCTGATCGCCTCCAAAATAGACCGGGATGTGCTGTATTTGTCCTTGCTCCGCCCCAAAAAGAAAGGACTGCTGCCAGCCATTGGGCTTGGCGTTGGCATTTACGCGGTGATCCTTGGGGGCTATTTCCTTTTGTCACCTTTCTTTGATTTTTCGCAGATCGCCGGTGCGTTAACGGAAAACGCAGGCGTCACAAAGAATAATTTTCTATATGTCAGCCTGTATATCTCGTTTGCCAACTCCTTTTTGGAGGAATTTTTCTTCCGGGGCTTCGTGTTTACCAACCTGAAACAGCACGCCGGCAGAAAGCTTGCCTATGTTTTCAGTGCCACCGCATTCAGTCTTTATCATGTGGCAATGATGATTGGCTGGTTCTCCCCTGCCCTTTTCCTGCTGGTGATGGCAGGCCTTATGGCGGGTGGGATGATCTTCAACTATCTGAACGAAAAGCTGGACACCATCTACTGCTCCTGGCTGACGCACATGTTTGCCAACTTTGCCATTAACACCATTGGATTTATC
>JAZNSR010000147.1:0-10246 GCA_045591335.1 Faecousia sp. | reverse complement strand
ATATGCCGAAGGCATATATCATCGCACGAAGTGCGATATCATACCGAAGGTATATCACCCGTTCCGGCAGGAACGGATATAATTGTAAAAAACCTCTTTTGTCTGGTAGACAAAAGAGGTTTTTTACATGGGGTGGATGATGGGGCTCGAACCCACGATCTTCAGGGCCACAATCTGACGCCTTAGCCAACTAGGCCACACCCACCATATTTAGTTTGCTGAACCTACGCAGAAGAAGATTGGCACGCCAGAAGGGACTCGTTTGCATTTTGCCTATGGCAAAATTAAGGTTCGGCTCGGTCTAGCCCTCGCCG
Source organism: Faecousia sp. (assembly GCA_045591335.1). GTDB lineage: Bacteria > Bacillota > Clostridia > Oscillospirales > Oscillospiraceae > Faecousia. Next base: position 9,932 of record JAZNSR010000147.1, on the reverse strand, counting down.
GCAACGCTCGTCCGCATTGCATTTGATTGTTCGAGCCTTAAGAAAGACTTTGTAATCTTATAAATGCGGTAGCCCTACTTGGTTGCCTAGCAGTAATGGCACGCCAGGAGGGACTCGAACCCCCGACCTACTGCTTAGAAGGCAGTTGCTCTATCCAACTGAGCTACTGGCGCATTTAGATGGAGCGGGTGACGGGAATCGGACCCGCGTATCCAGCTTGGAAGGCTGGTGTTCTACCATTGAACTACACCCGCAAATCCGCGATTCAGCCATAAAATATTAGCACAGTTTTAGCCGGATGTCAAGGCTGAATGTGGAGGATTTCCGGTATTTTTTTATAAATTACATCCGCAACGGCGCCATCGGCGCAGGGGCACACGGTTTCATAGCGGTTTGCCACAATGCCGTCGGCAGGGCAATAGGCATGATCCGCGCTTTCCAGCATGCGGATATCGTTATCCGCGTCGCCCACGCAAACCAGGATTTTCTTGCCCAACTGCTTTTGCAGATTCCGGGCGGCAAAGCCTTTATCTGCGCCTTTTGCGTGAATGTCCAAAATGCGGGCGCAGGCCCGGAACAGCTCCACCTGGGCGCCGTATTTTTCTTCCAGATATGCTGTGACCCGGTCAAACAGCTGTAATTCATCCTCTGTGGCTTGGTACATGGAGGCCACGGTGTTCTCCCGAAATTCACCGTAGATCGCTGCTTTGATGAAGGGGGTGTTGGGATGGCCGTAGGCCCAGGCACAGTGATTGTTTTCGCAATAGGCCTCCCAGCCTGCATTTTGGCGGGTCAGATAATGGGCATCCACGCCCTGCTCCTCCACATGGAGGGTGGGGAATCGGGTCTGCAGCTCCTGCAGAAATGCCGCCCGTTCAAAGGGGAACGCTGCCGTCCGGGTGAAGCGGCCGGTTTTGCTGTCGTAATCGGCGCTGCCGTTATACAGCAGCAGGGGCGCATTCACCGGCACTTTTCCTAAAATATTATGGGAGGACATGGGCACGGAGCGCCCGGTGTTGATGGTGAAAGTGCCGCCGTGCTCCATAAAATATTGGATGGCTTCTATATTCCGTTGGGGGATGGTGGAATCTGGGGCGGTCAGCGTCCGGTCAAAATCCACGGTCAGTAAAACATCAGAAAACATAGTGCACCTTTATTGCATTTTTTGCAGTTTTTCCAGCAATGCCTGGAAATATTCCGGCAGAGGGGCAAATACCATCACCGGGTGCTCGTCCCGGGGATGCTTGAAGCAAAGCACGCCTGCGTGCAGCACCTGGGAATCCTGCCCCAGCTCCGGCTTTTTGTGACCGTAGACCGTATCGCCCAAAATGGGGTGGCCGATATGAGCCATGTGGACACGGATTTGGTGGGTCCTGCCTGTCTCCAGCTTGCAGCGCAGGTGGGTGTAGCCCCGGTAGCGGCCAATAACCTCCCAGTGGGTCACGGCGTTGCGGGAATTTCGGGGGGTGACGCACATCTTTTTCCGGTCGGACGGGTGCCTGCCGATAGGGGCATCCACCGTGCCGGAATCTTCTTTCAGATTGCCGCAGACGATGCATTCATAGGTACGCGCCATGGTGTGATCCTTCAGCTGAGAGGCTAGCACCACATGGGCCAGATCGTTTTTGGCAACCGCCAAAAGGCCGGAGGTGTTTTTATCGATCCGGTGGACGATGCCCGGGCGCAGCTCTCCGTTGATGCCGGAAAGACTGTCTCCCATAGCGTACAGCAGTCCGTTGACCAGCGTGTCGTCCTGGTGACCGGCTGCCGGATGGACCACCAGGCCCTTGGGCTTGTTGATCACCAGCACATCCTCGTCTTCATATACGATGTCCAGTGCCATTTGGGTGGGGGTAATGTCCACCTCTTTGGGCTCGGGCAAGGTGACCTGGATGGCTTCGCCTATATTCAGTTTATCATTTTTCCTGCCGGGCTTGCCGCTGCGCAGAACGCAGCCCTCATCCAAAAGCCTTTGGGCAGCAGAGCGGGTCAAGCCCTGAATGCTGCGGGCAAGAAAAGCATCCAGCCGTTCGCCGGCTAAATCTGCGTACAGGGTCATTTTTTCTTGTCGTCCTTCCAGAATCCCTTGTTAAAGAATATCAGATGTACCATCAGCGTGATGCAGCCCACGGTGATGAAGCTGTCTGCCACATTGAAAACCGGGAAATTGATGAAATCCGTGGCGATCATGTCCACCACATAGCCCAGCCGCAGCCGGTCGATCATATTGCCCAGGCCGCCGGCGAAAATGGCCACAATGCACCAACGCTCAAATGTGGTGAAGGGCAGCCGCTTTTTGGAAAATTCCCAAATAATGGCAACGGTAAACAACAAAAACACCAGGGCAAACAGCCATTGCATGCCGGAAAAAGAGGAAAAGGCCGCGCCGGTGTTTTGGGTGTAGGTCAGGTGGAACAGACCGTCGATTACCGAAACATGACCGTGCAGGGGGATGTTGGCCACCACCAGGTATTTGCTCACCTGGTCTAATACCACCACCAGGGCGGCGAAAATTACCATAAATAAATAAAGCACAATATTGCCTCCAAAAGGGATTTTTTACATATTACCATTTTTTATATGATTGCGCAACAAACAAATTCTAATTTAGCAAGTAGGGGCGACCATTGGTCGCCTGGTGATTTTTCAAACAAAATTACATCCAATTTATGGGATAATGGCATATTTTCTTTTAAAATTCAAATTATTTAATGGAATAATCGGGCGGGCGACCAATGGTCGTCCCTACGAGAAGATTTCGATAAATTGAAATCTAATAAAAAGGATTGCCCTGGGAGTCCAAGGCAATCCGTTGCATTAGAATTCACATTTCTTTTCGATATAAGCCTTCAGTTCACTGATGGGGATACGCACCTGCTCCATGGTGTCACGGTCACGGACGGTGACGCAATTGTCGGCCTCGGTGGTGTCGTCGCCCACGGTCTGGAAGTCCACGGTGATGCACAGAGGTGTGCCGATCTCGTCCTCACGGCGGTAACGCTTGCCAATGGAGCCTGCATCGTCAAAGTCCACCATAAAGTACTTTTGCAGCTCGTGGTAGATTTCCTCGGCCTTGGGGCTGAGCTTCTTGGAAAGGGGCAGCACAGCGGCCTTGAAGGGAGCCAGTGCCGGGTGCAGATGCAGCACGGTGCGCACATCGTCCTTGCCGTTCTTGTCCTCGCCCACCACTTCCTCGTCGTAAGCCTCGCACAGGAAGGCCAGTGCCACACGGTCACAGCCCAGAGAGGGCTCGATCACATAGGGAATGTAGTGCTCGTTGGCTTCCTGGTCGTAGTAATCCAGAGCCTTGCCGGAGGCCTCCTGATGGCGGCCCAGGTCGTAGTTGGTGCGGTCGGCAATGCCCCACAGCTCGCCCCAGCCGGAGCCGAAGGGGAATTGGTATTCAATATCGGTGGTAGCCCGGGAGTAGAAGGCCAGCTCTGCGGGGTCGTGGTCACGCAGACGCAGGCTGTCTTCCTTGATGCCCAGGGAAATCAGCCAGTTTTTGCAGAAATCCTTCCAGTAAGCAAACCATTCCAGGTCTGTGCCGGGCTTGCAGAAGAATTCGCATTCCATCTGCTCGAACTCACGGGTACGGAAGGTGAAGTTGCCGGGGGTAATCTCGTTACGGAAGGCCTTACCCACCTGGCACACACCGAAGGGCAGCTTTTTACGGGTGGTGCGCTGGATGTTGGCAAAGTTCACGAAAATGCCCTGGGCAGTTTCCGGACGCAGATAGCAGGTGGAGGAGGAGTCCTCGGTAACGCCGATCTTGGTCTGGAACATCAGGTTGAATTTACGGATGGAGGTGAAGTGATGCTTGCCGCAGTTGGGGCAGACCACATCCTCATGCTCTGCGATGAAAGCGTCCATCTGAGCAAAGTCCATGGCATCCACATTGACCTGCTTGCCGGATTCGGAGGCAGCGATCAGCTGGTCGGCACGCTGGCGGGAGCCGCAGCCCTTGCAGTCCACCAAAGGATCGGAGAAGGAACCCACATGGCCGGTGGTGATCCAGGTTTGGGGGTTCATCAAGATGGCAGCATCCAGGCCCACATTATAGGGAGATTCCTGGACGAATTTCTTCAGCCATGCTTTTTTTACATTGTTTTTGAACTCCACGCCCAGAGGACCGTAGTCCCAGGAGTTGGCAAGACCGCCGTAGATCTCAGAGCCTGCGTAAACAAAACCACGGTTTTTACACAGATTCACGATCATATCCAAAGTCTTTTCGCTGTTTTTCATGTATAAATCCTCCAAAATTTTGCAGATAATTTATTATAGCACAATAGGTGACTAAATCAAGCGGGAATTATTCTTCTGTTTGTAGCACCAGGTCCGGGCCTAAATCCGCGGCCATCATGGCGTGGACCTTGTTGCCCAGCTCTACGGTGGAAAGTCCCTGGTAGTCCTCCGGCTGCAGCACGCCCACCAGGTGCATGTGCACATGGGTGGATTTAAGACGCTTGAAATTGGGCAGAACTTGCTTGGTGTTGCGCAGGGTGCAGACCACAATGGGCACATTGGTTTTTTGGGCGATCTTGAACACACCGTGGCGGAAAGGGTGTAGCTTGCCGTCTGGACTGCAATAGCCCTCCGGGAATACGCCGATGGAGACCTGGTCTTCTTTGATCAGCTTGATGCAGTTAAGGATGGTCCGCAATGCCTCCCGGTCATTTTCCCGGTTGACGAATTGGCCCATGGTCTTATGCAGGTATTTGCACACCACCGGCAGATTGGCAACCTCCCGCTTGGCGATGAAGGCCAGCTGACTTTTGCGGAAGCAGTGGAGCAGCACGCCGGGGTCGATATCGTAAAGATGGTTGCACACCACCATGACCCGTCCGGATTTGGGAGTCATTTCCAGGCCCTGGGTATGTAGCCGCACGCCCAGCAGCGGGATCAGCAGGTCGATGGCTACAGCAATGACAAAGCGGTACAGCTTGCTGTCACGCTCCTGGGGCTTGTTTATATTCACCGGCACAGAAAGCAGGCATACGGTGGCAGCCACCAGGGCAACAAGGACCACAAAGGTGCCCAAAAAGCTGACGGGCATGATCCAAAGCCAGTGCAGCGTGTCAAAACTGGACCAGCTGCAGCCGATGGCAGACAGCAGTGACAGTATCAAAAGGATACTCAAAGTCATGAGATTTCCCTCCAACCAAAATTTACCTCATTATACCCGGAAAATGCAGAATAAACAAGTATGTTTTTTTCAAAAAGACTGGAAATTACCATAGAGAGTTGATATAATAAATCATTATGAAGAAAAAGGACCGTTGTATGGGCATGGATTATCCAAAAATGACCGCCTATGGGCTTTTGGCGCAGACGGCGCAGAAATATCCCAAGGCCACTGCCTATTATTTTATGGGCAGAAAGACCACCTATGCTCAGCTTATGGGGCGGATCAGCCGAGCGGCCTCCGGGCTGTATGGCTTGGGCATCCGCAAGGGTGACCGGGTGACGGTGTGCATGCCCAATATGCCCCAGGCGGTGGACTGTTTTTATGCGCTGAACCGGTTGGGGGCGGTGGCAAATATGGTCCACCCGCTGTGCGCGCCGGAGGAGCTGCGGTTTTATCTTTCTCTGTCAGAAAGCAAGGCGGTTTTGACGCTGGACCGTTTTTATGAAAAGGTTTCGGCAGTGGCAGGAGACCAGATCGTGCTCACAGCCTCCGTAAAGCCGGAGCTGCCTTTTTGGAAACGGATTTTTTACCGGGAAAAATCTCCCGGTGGTGTTCCTTGGCAGCAGCTATATAAAAGCCCGGTAGGTCTGCCTCCGGCAGAGGAAGACCATGAAGCCTGCGCTTGTATTTTATATTCCGGCGGCACCACCGGCAAGCCTAAGGGCGTTTGCCTTTCTTCGTATAATTTAAACGCAGCGGCCCTGCAGACCTTGCAGGCCTCCGGCTTTGAGAGCTTTGCGGGCATGAAAATGCTGGCAGCCATGCCCATTTTCCATGGCTTTGGCTTGGGTGTGGGCATTCATACACCCTTGATTGCCGGGGCAAGCTGCATTTTGGTGCCCCGGTTTGAGCAGAAAAGCTTTTATAAGCTGCTGCAGACCCAGAAACCGGATTTTATTCCCGGTGTTCCGGCCTTGTTTGCGGCTATGGTGCAAGCGCCTCAGCTGCAAAAGGCGGATCTTTCCTATTTGAAGGGCATTTTCTGCGGCGGCGATATTCTGACTCCTGACTTAAAGGTCCAGGTGGATCAATTCTTAAAAACACACGGCTGCCGGGAGCAGCTGCGGGAGGGCTACGGCATGACCGAAAGCGTCAGCGTATCGGCGCTGACTCCCCGCCATACTGCCAAGGCCGGCACCATCGGCCTGCCCCTGGCGGATATGCAGTTTCAGATCGTAAGACCCGGCACCGTTGAGCCGGTTGCCCCGGAAGAGCCGGGGGAGATCTGCATCAGCGGCCCCACGGTCATGCTGGGCTATTGGCAGGACCCGGAGGAGACCGCCACTGCCCTGCGGCTTCATGGGGACGGGCGGCTTTGGCTGCACACCGGCGATTTGGGCAGCATGGACCGGGAGGGCTATGTGCGGTTTCATCAACGGCTGAAGCGGATGATCGTCACCAATGGCTATAATGTCTATCCCGCCCAGCTGGAGCAGGCTTTGCAGCTGCATCCGGATGTGGCGGAGTGCTGCGTGCTGGGCGTGCCGGATGAACAAAGAGGGCAGCTGGTCAAGGCCTTTGTGGTTGCCCGGGCATCGGTGACGGAGGCGCAGCTGCGGGCGCATTGCAGCCGCTATGTGGCAAAATATGCCATGCCCCGGAAAATCGTATTTTGCCGGGAACTGCCCAAAACCCCTTTGGGTAAGGTGGATTATAAAAAGCTGGAGGACCTATGAAGAAAAGAATATGGGAATTGGATGTCCTGCGGGGGATCTGTATTCTTGCCATGGTGGCCGTCCATCTGGTGTTTGACTTGGTGTATATTTATGGGGTGTTGACCCTGGCGGGGTTCGGGCAGTGGTTGTTTAATCTGCTGACCCAATGGGGCGGCGTGCTGTTTTTGCTGATCTCCGGCATTTGCGTGACTTTGGGCAGCCATCCGGTCCGCCGGGGATTGACGGTGTTTGGCTGCGGCATGGTCTGCACCCTGGCCACCTGCCTGATGTATTGGCTGGGGTTTATGGATCAAAGCGTGATCATTTACTTTGGCGTTTTGCATTGCCTGGGCATTTGCATGCTCCTTTGGCCTCTTGTGAAAAAGCTGCCTGCCTGGGCTTTGGGAATTCTGGGTGTGCTTTTGGCGGCGGTGGGACTGTATCTTCCCAATTTGCGGGTGGATACCCCCTGGCTGATTCCCTTGGGGCTGATGTATCCAGGCTTTGCATCTTCGGATTATTTCCCGCTGCTGCCCAATTTGGGCTTCTTTTTGCTGGGCGCCGTGTTGGGCTTGACCTTGTACCGCAAAAAGCAGACCTTGCTGCCCAAGGTTAATGAAAAGAATTTTATGGTTCATTTCTTTTCTGTGTGCGGCAAATGGTCCTTGTTTATTTACCTGCTCCATCAGCCCCTGATTACGGTGGCGCTGGAACTGATTTTTTGACCCTGGGAGGGTATGGATATGAAAAAATGGATAAGAATGCTTTTGTGCCCCGGGGTGGTAGCGGCAGGTTTGGTGGGCTTTGGACTGCGTACCTGGCTGTTTAAGACCGGCATTGACGGCAGAGGACTTCTCATGACCGATCATCCGGCCCATATTTTGATTTTGGTGCTTATGGGGCTGGTTATGGCAGTGCTGGCAGTTTGCGCATTGCAATGTCCCAAGCAGCTGCGCAGACCCTTGCCCGCTTCCATGGTGGCCTTTTGGGGCTGCATGGTTGCGGCGGTGGGCATCCTCCTTGCCAATGTCTTGGAATTGGCCACTGCCAGCGATGGGGTTACCGTTGCCTGCTCCGTTATGGGCGTTTTGGCTGCCTTCGGTTTTTTCTATATGGGAATCCGCCGGAAAAGCGGACACCGGGGCTCTATGGCTTCCTTTACGCTGATCATTATTTATTACATGACGCATCTGATTCAGCAGTACCGCATGTGGAGTGCGCAGTCTCAGCTGCAGGTATATTTCTTCCCGCTGATGGCATCGGTGTTTTTGATGCTTTTTGCCTATCACCGGGCGGGGCTGGATGTGAACGGCAAGTCCTTCCGGCGGTACATCTTCTTTAACCAGGCAGCCCTTTTCTGCTGCTTGCTGTCTTTGAATTCCGACAGCTGGCTTTTCTATTTGGCCATGGCAGTGTGGGCAGCTACAGATCTGCACATTCCGGAGCATACAGAGCCGGAAAAGCAGCAAATCTCTTTGCCGGAGCAGGTGAGCACCTGCATGGAAAATCTGCACCGGGCAGGCTACCAATGCTATGCGGTGGGCGGCTGCGTTCGGGACAGACTCCTGGGCTTGCAGCCCCAGGATTATGACCTTTGCACCGATGCCACGCCGGAGCAGATCTGCCAGGTGTTCGCCCAGTACCGGCTGGTGCGCAGCGGCGAAAAGCACGGCACCATCGGCGTGGTGATGGAGGGCAGCGTTTATGAGATCACCACCTTCCGCACCGAGGGCGGCTACACAGACAGCCGCCATCCGGATTGGGTGGAATTTGTGAAGGATGTGAAGGGCGACCTGGCAAGGCGGGATTTCACCGTCAATGCCATGGCTTATAGTCCAAAAGAGGGCTTGGTGGACCCCTGGAACGGGCAACAGGATCTGCAGAATAAGCAGCTGCGGACTGTGGGCGATCCGGTGGAACGGTTCACGGAGGATCCCTTGCGGATTTTGCGTGGCGTGCGCTTTGCGGTGCGCTATGGCTTAGAGCCCACGCCGGAAACAGAAAAGGCCATGTTTGACCTGGTGCCGCTGATGGAAAAGCTGGCCCGGGAACGGGTGTTTGAGGAGTTATGTAAACTTCTTCCCCTGGTGACTGCCAAGGATCTGGTACGGTATGCCCCGGTGATCGTGGGTGTGATCCCGGAACTGGAGCCTGCGGTTTCCTTCGATCAGAGCAACCCCCATCATCTTTATGATGTGTATACCCACAGCGCCCATGTGGTGGAGAACGTGTCCGGCAATTTGGCTTTGCGCTGGGCGGCCTTGCTGCACGATGTGGCAAAGCCTCAGACCTACACTCGGGATGCTGACGGCAGAGGGCATTTTTACGGGCATGCTGAGCAGGGCGCACCCATTGCGGATAGCATTTTGCAGCGGCTGAAAGCCCCCAATGCCCTGCGGCAGCAGGTGGCATTGCTGGTGGAGGCGCACATGCTGCACCTGGAGGCGGACAAAAAGGTCCTGCGCCGCCGGATCAGCAAGCTGGGCATGGAAAATGTGGAGCTTTTGATGCAGCTGCAAAAAGCGGATCTTTTGGGCACCGGTGTGCCCCAGGAGAATTCCTATGATGCCATTGCCGAACTGCTGCAGCAGATCCGCCGGGAAAATGATTGCTTGTCTGTGAAGGACCTGGCAGTGAACGGCGTGGATCTGATGGAGGCGGGGGTGGCCCCCGGCCCGCAGCTGGGGCAGCTGCTGGAAATGCTGCTATTAAAGGTGCAAAATGAGGAGCTTCCCAATGAAAAGGAAGCTTTGTTGGCAGAAATCAAGAAAGGCTGATCTGCGGTGAGTCACAGAAGAACATGCGCCCTGGGCCTTTTGGCCCATGTGGATGCCGGAAAAACCACCCTTTCAGAAGCCTTGCTTTATACTGCCGGTGTCCGCCGTAGTTTGGGACGGGTGGATCACCGGGATGCTTTTTTGGATACCCATGAGCTGGAACGCCGCCGCGGCATCACCATATTCTCCAAACAGGCACGTTTTTCCGCAGGCAATATGGACATCACCCTGCTGGATACCCCCGGTCACGCAGACTTTTCCGCAGAAATGGAGCGCGTGCTTCACGTACTGGACTATGCCATTCTGGTGGTC
>JAZNSR010000146.1:0-9122 GCA_045591335.1 Faecousia sp. | reverse complement strand
GAAGATCAAGTCCATGGTTCCCGAGGCTGAGATCAAGACCAGCCTGGAGACTCGTAAGGCTGTGAAGATCATCACCGACTCTGCTGTTGCTGTGGCTTCCAAGGCCCAGGAGAAGACCGAGGAATAACCTTCCCAAAAGATGGTTAGAATGTGTTAAACCCAGAAAGGAGATCTGACCATGAGTTTAGTACCTTATGTTGTTGAGCAGACCAGCCGCGGTGTGCGCAGCTATGATATTTTTTCCCGTCTGTTGAACGATCGAATCATTTTCTTATCCGAAGAGGTTAACGATACTACAGCCAGCCTGGTTGTTGCACAGCTTCTGTACCTGGAAGCCCAGGACCCGGATAAGGACATTCAGTTCTATATCAACAGCCCTGGCGGCAGTGTGACTGCAGGCATGGCCATTTATGATACCATGCGCTACATTAAGTGCGATGTTGCCACCATTTGTGTTGGCATGGCTGCATCTATGGGTGCTTTCTTGCTGGCAGCTGGTACTAAGGGCAAGCGTATGGCACTGCCTAATTCTGAAATTATGATCCATCAGCCTTCTGCAGGTACCCAAGGGCAGATCACTGATATGGCGATCCATCTGAAACGCCTTGAGACCATTAAGGCCCGTATGAACCGCATTTTGGCGGAGAATACCGGCAATAGTGTTGAGGTTGTAACAGATGCTTGTGAGCGTGATAATTTCATGACTTCCCAAGAGGCTTTGGAATTCGGTCTGATCGATCGTGTGTTGGAGCGTCATTAATTTCTGGAAAGGCGGAACTGTTCGTGCCTAAAAAACATGATGAGCAGAAAATCTGTTGCTCTTTCTGCGGTAAAGCAGAGTCCCATGTTCAGCTGATTGCCGGACCGGGAGTATATATTTGCAGCCAGTGTGTCCAGGCTTGCCAGGATCTGCTGCAAACGGAGCAGCGCAATGCTAATATGCCGGATCATTTGCCTACTCCTATGGAAATGAAGGCATATATGGATCATTATATTGTCGGCCAGGATGATGCAAAAATCGCACTTTCTGTGGCAGTATATAACCATTATAAGCGCATTTATATGCACACGGACTCCGGTGTGGAGCTGCAAAAAAGCAATATCCTTCTGATCGGCCCTACAGGCTCTGGCAAGACCCTCTTTGCTCAAACTTTGGCCAAGATTTTGGATGTGCCTTTTGCTATTGCAGATGCTACTACGCTGACGGAAGCTGGTTATGTGGGCGATGATGTGGAAAATATTCTTGTCCGTTTACTGCAGGCTGCGGACTTTGATGTGGAGCGGGCACAGCGGGGCATCATCTATATTGACGAAATGGATAAGATCGCTCGTAAAAGTGAGAACACTTCCATTACTCGGGATGTGTCCGGCGAAGGTGTACAGCAAGCCCTGTTGAAGATTTTGGAAGGTACAGTTTCTAATGTACCTCCTCAAGGCGGCAGAAAGCACCCTCAGCAAGAGACCATTCCCATTGATACAACGAATATTCTGTTTATTTGCGGCGGTGCATTTGACGGTTTGGAAAAGATCATCGAATCCAGAACTGATAAATCCGCCATTGGCTTTGACGCTCCAGTGGAGAGTAAAAAGAATCGGGATATCGGTAAGCTTTTTGCCCAAGTGCAGCCGCATGATCTGCTGAAATTCGGTATTATTCCCGAGCTTGTAGGCCGTTTGCCGGTGATCACTAGCTTGAAGGATCTGAAAAAAGAAGATCTTGTGCGTATTTTGGTTGAACCAAAGAATTCTTTGGTAAAGCAGTATCAGGCGTTGCTGGAAATGGATAATGTGCAACTCGAGATTCAGAAGGATGCACTGGATGCGGTGGCAGAAAAAGCCATTGAGCGTCAGATCGGTGCCCGTGGACTTAGGGCAGTAATGGAGGAGACTATGACTAAGATCATGTATGTTATCCCCTCTGATCTTTCCATTAAGAAAGTTACCATTACGGCTGATTGCATTCATGGCGGTGAGCCTAAGATCCTTAGGGATAAGGCTAAACCCCGTGCAGCCATCGGTGCAAAACAATAATCATCAGGGGGTAGAATGCTACCCCCTTTTTCTACTTTAGCAAAGGAGAGGGCTATGAATCAGTTAAATGGACCTAAGAAAATGCCGATTCTGGCTTTACGCGGGCTGACTGTTTTTCCAAATCAGACCGTGCATTTTGATGTGGGCAGGTTGAAGTCTGCACGCGCTTTGGAAGAAGCGATGAAGCGCGATCAGATTATTTTTCTTGTGCCTCAAAAAGATATTTTGGAAGATGATCCGGGCTTGAATGGCTTGTATCCCGTGGGCACTGTTGCCCGGGTGAAGCAGGTTTTGAAAAGCCAGGGTGAGAATATTCGCGTTTTAGTTAGTGGCCTTTATCGGGCAAAAATCGAAGAGCTGCATCATTGGGATCCTTATTTATCTGGTGTAGTTTCTGAGCTTGCAGAAGTGCCCTCGCTTGATGGTTTAAAGACACGGGTTTTGCGTAGAGAAGCCACAAATTTGTTTGGTTTGTATTTGGATATGGCAGAGCACAATGCCCAGGCTGTACAGTTTCGCATTATGGCTTCTACGGATGCTGGGTTTGTTGCAGATACCATTGCACAGAACACTGCCATTGACTATAAAGATAAATGCAAGCTTTTATGCCAGTTGAATGCTGCCCGTCGGTTAGAGAATCTGATCCGAATTTTGCAGCAGGAACTGCAAATGCTGCAGCTGGAATCTGATATTCACGAAAAGACAAAGGCTTACATGGACCAGGCTCAAAAGGATTATTATTTGCGTGAGCAAATGAAGGCCATTCGGGAGGAGCTGGGTGAAGGAGACGAGAATTCTGAGTTTGAAGATTATGAACAGAAGATTCTAGCCTTGCATTTACCGGAAGCTACTCAGGCGAAAGTCTTGAAAGACCTGGAAAGACTGAAAAAACAGCCATTTGGATCGGCAGAAGCCTCGGTTTTGCGAAACTATTTGGATACTTTTCTGGAATTGCCCTGGAATATATCTACTAAAGAGCGTGTAGATGTAGAAGCAGCCCGTAAGATTCTGGATAAAGATCACTACGGCCTTGAGAAAGTGAAGGAAAGAATTCTTGAGACGATTGCCGTTCGTCAGCTAGCACCGGATATGCCCCCCCAGATCATTTGTTTGGTTGGACCTCCGGGTGTGGGTAAAACTTCTGTGGCTTACTCCATTGCCAGTTGCCTTAACCGTAAAATGGCAAGAATAGCATTGGGCGGCGTACATGATGAAGCAGATATCCGCGGTCACCGTAAGACTTATGTGGGCGCTATGCCCGGCAGAATTATTAACGGCTTGATCCAAGCCGGCAGCAATAATCCCTTGCTGCTGCTGGATGAAGTGGATAAGATGGGCTCTGATTATCGCGGTGATCCCAGTGCTGCACTTTTGGAGGTGCTGGACGGAGAGCAGAATAAGACTTATCGAGATCATTTTTTGGAAGTCGCTTTTGATTTGAGCAATGTGATGTTTATTACCACTGCCAATACTACTGATACGATCCCCAGACCCTTGCTGGATCGGATGGAGATCATTGAGCTGGGCTCTTATACTGATGAGGAAAAGCTGATGATTGCAAAAAATCACTTGATTCCCAAGCAACTGAGCAAGCATGGTCTTAAGAAATCACAGTTACGGGTCACAGATGACGCAATTCGGGAAATTATTCGCTGCTACACTCGGGAATCCGGTGTTAGAAACTTGGAAAGAAGCATTGCACAACTTTGCCGAAAGGCAGATATGCAGCTTGTGAATGATCCGGACTTGAAGAAGATCACCGTTACAGGTGCATCTTTGGAAAGCTTTTTGGGTGTGCGTAAGTATTTGTCTGATCGTATTTCTACCCAGGACCAGGTGGGTTTAGTTACAGGTCTCGCCTGGACATCCGTTGGCGGTGAGACTCTGGAGGTTGAAGTAAATGTGATGGATGGCTCCGGTAAGCTTGAGCTTACAGGTAACTTGGGCGATGTTATGAAGGAGTCCGCTCATGCTGCGCTGAGTTATATCCGCTCCAACGCTCAGAAGCTGGGCGTATCGGCAGATTTTTATAAAACCAAGGATATTCATGTGCATTTTCCCGAAGGCGCTGTGCCTAAGGATGGTCCTTCTGCGGGCGTGACTGTATGCACAGCCATGGTTTCTGCGTTGACTAACACCACGGTTCGTTCTGATGTGGCAATGACCGGTGAAATCTCTTTGCGCGGCCGTGTGCTGGCTATTGGCGGACTGAAGGAAAAGACTATGGCGGCTTTGCGTCACGGCATTCGAACTGTGATCATTCCTAAGGAAAACGAAAAAGATTTGGAGCAGATCGATCCCATTGTTAGAAATTCTTTGAATTTTATAACTGCTGAAACTGTGGATACAGTTTTACAAACTGCTTTAAATTTTGCAGCAGATATGAATCCTGCGATTTTGACGGATATTCCGGAAGACTTGAAGATAAAATCCCGCAAGCCGGTAATCCGTCAGTGAGGTGTTGTATATGAATTTGCATAATGTGGAATTCTTGATTTCTGCCGCATCTCCCAAAGATTTTCCTGGAGCCCGCTTGCCGGAAATAGCATTTGCTGGGAAATCCAATGTAGGCAAGTCCTCAGTGATCAACCGGATTTTAAACCGTAAGAATTTTGCCAGAGTAGGTGAGAAGCCCGGTAAGACCATTCATGTAAATTATTTTACTGTGGATAATAAATGCTATTTTGTGGATCTCCCCGGTTATGGTTATGCTCAAGTATCTCAGTCCGAAAAAGATCGCTGGGGAAAGCTGATGGAAAATTATTTTGCGGCTGACCGGATCGATCTGGGTGTGTTTATTGTAGACGCCAGACACGCACCTACCAATAATGACATTACCATGGCCCGGTGGTTTTTGGATAGCGGTTGCCCCTTTGTTGTAGTTGCCAATAAGCTGGACAAGGTTAAAAAGAGCCAAATTGAGGGGAATTTAAAGGTGATCCGCGAGGACCTGGAATTGCCTGAGGATTGTATGATCTTACCTTTCTCTGCGGAAAAGGGAACTGGTCGTGACGAACTGGTTAGACTGATTCTTTCTAAAGTTATTGAATAATATTAACCCCGAAACCATAACGGTTTCGGGGTTAATTCATAATGTATTGGAAGGATAATCAGCCTTAAAAAGACAAAAAACACGAAAATAGCGTAGAATTATGCTTCCGTTGCCTTTTTTAAAGCTTTTGCCAGCTGGTCGGGGCAGGAAGTGGACTTCATGCCGCAGGTGATGCCGTCTAAACGGGAGATGATATCGTCAACATTCATACCTTCAACCAATTTACTAATACCCTTCAGGTTGCCATTGCAGCCTCCAAGAAATTCTACATTTTTCAGTACTCCATCTTCAATCTCAAAAAAGATTCTTTGAGAGCAAGTTCCGCTGGTTTTGTATTCGTATTGCATATTCGAAAATCCTTTCGCTTGTTTTCTATATTATACGATATAAATTATTATGTTTCAAGAGGGAATTACTACTGGGAATTGGGACATCCTATATAAAAATGTAAGGAGGCAATTATATGGATATGCAGAAAGATGCAGAAATGAAAAAAGAAGAAAGAGAGCAGCTGGTGGAGCTCGGCGCTGATATTACAAAAAGTAGTTGCGGAAATATTTATACACTAACAATTATTGGACAGGTGGAAGGCCATCAGGTTTTACCGGAAACCTGCAAAACAACAAAATATGAGCATGTTTTGCCGTTATTGGCAGGAATTGAAGAAAGTGATGAAATTGATGGTCTGTTGTTGCTGTTAAATACTGTGGGTGGTGACATTGAGGCCGGTCTTGCTATTGCGGAAATGATTGCAGGTATGAAAAAGCCCACGGTTTCTTTGGTGCTGGGCGGTGGTCATTCCATCGGTATCCCCTTAGCTGTGTGCACAAAAAAATCGTTTATTACGCCTACTGCCAGTATGACTGTGCACCCGGTTAGAATGACAGGCTTGGTTGTTGGGGCTCCTCAAACATTTCGCTATTTTCAACGCATTCAAGAGCAGATTGCTGATTTTGTAACAGAAAACTCTGGCATAAGTAAGAAAAAATTTGAGGCGTATATGATGGCTACAGGAGAAATGGCTACAGATGTTGGAACGATCCTTTACGGGAAAGAAGCGGTATCTTCTGGCTTAATTGACAAATTAGGCGGTCTGAGTGACGCATTGGCATGCTTGCATGAAATGATCGGCAAAAAAGAATGCAGAAAATAATTTGGATTCAATACTGGTAATTTCTAAAAATATGTGATATATTATATTTTGAATTCGAATGGAAAGGAGATGGGCGATTATGAATTTGCTGCAAAGCTTGATATATGGTTTGATTTCCGGTGTTTCAGAGTTTATGCCCATCTCTTCTCTTGGGCATCAATCTGTGCTTCGAATTCTGTTTGGAGCTTCGCAATGGGATCCTGTGATGGATCTGTTTGTGCATGTGGCTTTGTGTATGACAGCTCTGTTTGTGTTTCGAGGCAACATAGAAGGCTATGTGCGTGAAATGGGTATGCGGCAACGCCGAGGCCGAAAACGCCGCAGTTATGCTGACCCCAGGCGTACATATGAGATTCGTCTGTTGATTACAGCCGGCGTTGTGATGCTTGCTGTTTTGCTGTTTACTGCTATTGCCAGAAGCCTTGAGGCTAAGCCCTTATTTACCTGCTTGTTTTTTATTCTTAACGGTATTATGCTGTTTATTCCGGACTATGTGCGCCAAACCAATAAAGATGCCAGAATGCTGTCCGGTTTTGACGGCTTGCTGATTGGCGCTGCTTCCGGATTGCGCATTTTCTCCGGGGTTTCCGGTGTTGGAATGGGCTTGTCGGTGGCGCTTCTTCGCGGGGCCGATAAAAAGCAGGCTCTCAATTGGGCATTGATGCTTTGCATTCCAGCATTACTCATGATGTGCTTTTTCGACATTATTGGTATTTTTACCGTTGCAGGATTATCGGTTACATTTATCGGCTTTTTAGGATATTTGTTTGCGGCAATCGGTGCAGCGGTTGGCGGATTTGCGATATTATTTTTTGTTCGTTTTCTGATTGCTCATACCGGTTTTGGCGGATATGCCTGTTATTGTTGGGGCATGGCAATTTTAACTTTCATTCTTTATTTGATCTCCTAGGAGGTAAATATGGCCAATACACAGAAAAAATCTCAAGCGGAGATGGCAGCTTCTCGCTCAAAAGCAAAGTCTACTAAGACAGTGGATAAGAAGGGGAGCGCCAACCGCCCGAAACAGAATGCTTCCCCGAATACTGAGATTCCGGTCCGCTTGATTACATCGCTGGTGTTTGTTTCTCTATTTGTATTATTTTTGGTGTTATTTATCAATCCGGATGGCGCTATTACCGGTGAAATTGATAAGTTTATTCGCGGCATGATCGGCGGAGTTGGTTTCTTTGTTTCCATTCCTGTTTTGCTATATTTGTTTATTATTCATGCTTTTAGTGGTAAACGCCCCATTATTATGCGCTCTGTTTCCTTGGCAATTTTTGTTGTTTTATGCGGTTGTTTGAGCCACTTTGTTTTAAATCCCCAGGGCCTGTCTTCCGGTTTTGGATTCCTTATAGATTTATATGTTGGCGGTGAATCCGGAAATACTGCTGGTGTTTTGTGCGGAGGCCTGGCGACACTTTTGAGATTTTGTTTTGGCCCATATCTTCCCTGGATTATGCTGATTATTGGTATCCTTGTTAGCTTCCTTGGTGGCCTTCAGATCACAATCCCCAGTATTATCCGCGCAATTCAGAATCGTCCTAAAGCAGATTGGGAGGACCAGGTGGTTGAAGATAAGCCGGAGCCTGCTTCTTTGGTTGTGAATCATATTGCTAATAAGCGCATTGCACATATTGAAAAGAAGCGCTTCAAAGAGCAGGAAGAGCAAGAAAGAGCCACAGAAATCATTCGACAGATTCATGCTGATGTGGAAGAACCGGTTGCAGCCGCAGGGGTGACTGCAAGGCCCGCAGATACGGAAGTCGAATTGCTTACAGATACTATTGAAAAGCCCGTTACTGCTAAGCCCAAGCCGGACAAGCAGATCCTTACGGATACTCCAATTATACCGGAAGTAGAGAATAGGGATGAATCGGATGATTTTGACGATGAGGGGGAGATCGAGGCTGAAATGCCCAACCCTCCGGAGCTTAAAAAAGAAAAGGTTACAGCTAAGGAAGCCGCACAATCTGCTGCCCAGGTTGCAGAAGAAATTGCGCGGGCTGAAAATGAAAACAAGCCCGTATATTGCTTTCCGCCGATTGATCTATTAAAGTTGCCGGGTAAGGATTTTTCGGATGGCACAGCGGAGATGAAAGAAAACTCTTTGCGCTTGAATGAAACACTTGCCAGTTTTAAAATTGAGGCACATATCATTAACGTTACTCGGGGTCCCAGCGTTACCCGCTATGAGGTAGAGCTGGAAAAGGGCGTCCGTTTAAGCAAATTGACCTCCGCTGCCGATGATATAGCATTGAGTTTGGGTGCTTCGGGTGTTCGAATTGCAGCAGTGCCCGGTAAAATTTCTGTTGTTGGCATTGAAGTTCCTAATCGCGCTGTCACCACTGTCAGCTTGCGTGAGGTGATTGATTCTTCTGAGTTTGCCAGAGCAAAATCCATGTCTTCCTTTGCAGTCGGTAAGGATATTGGCGGAAATTGTATTGTTGGTAATATTGCGAAATTACCCCATATGCTGATTGCCGGTACCACCGGCTCCGGCAAATCTGTTTGCATGAATTCTATTATTATTTCCTTGCTTTACAAGGCAAGCCCTGATGATGTTAAGCTTATCATGGTAGACCCCAAAATGGTTGAGCTGGGTGTTTATAATGGAATTCCGCATCTTCTGATTCCTGTGGTTACGGATCCTAAAAAAGCAGCGGGATCTCTGCAGTGGGCTGTGACGGAAATGATGCGCAGATATAAAGCTATGTCTGATGCCGGTGTTCGTGACCTGGAGTCTTATAATAGTATTATGGAAAGCCAGGTAGAAGGCGGAAAAAAGCTTCCTCAGGTTGTTGTTATTATAGATGAGCTTGCAGACTTAATGCTAGTAGCTGCAAAAGAGGTTGAAGAATCCATTTGCCGTATTGCGCAAATGGG
>JAZNSR010000145.1:0-12993 GCA_045591335.1 Faecousia sp. | reverse complement strand
CTATGCACTTGTTCAGCCTGTGGATTGCAACAACAGTGTTCAAGTATCCGCTTCGTTTATGGAAAATGATTATTTCCGGGTGGAATTCGATGATCGTATGTATATCAGCAGATTCTACGATAAACGAAACGGCAGGGAAGTACTCCCGGCAGGAAAGACAGCCGGTGAACTGGTCGCCTATGAAGATTTTCCCAGCAACTTCGATGCTTGGGAGCTGAGCCCGACTTACCGGGAAAAGAGTTATTTGCTTGATACCTACGAGAGCGTCGATATTGTAAATGACGCGGAACGGTCCGGCGTCCGAATCGTCCGTAAATTTGCCGATTCTACAATTGAGCAAACATTGTGGCTATATGAGCACATGGATCAATTGGATATTGATACAAAGCTTGCCTGGCATACAGAGCATATTACCTTGAAATCCTACTTCCCTGTGGATGTAAACACCCAGAAGGCTACTTGCGATATTCAGTTTGGTAACTGTGAACGCCCTGTGCATACCAATACCAGTTGGGACACAGCAAGATTTGAGGTTTGTGCGCAGAAATTTGTGGATCTGTCAGACAGCGGCTATGGCTTGGCAGTCATTAACGACTGCAAATACGGTCACAGCTTCCGGGAACAGGAGATCGGGATCACAATGCTGCGTTGCCCGATCTATCCGGATCCGGATTGCGATAAGGGGCTGCACGAATTTACATATACCCTTTATCCTCATGCAGAGGATGTTCGCCATAGCAAGGTGTACGAGAGAGCCTATTTGATGAATAATCCTCTGGTCACTGTTGTTCCCGATAAGGCAGAGGCAAGGCTGCCCGGTCAGTTTAGCATTGCAACCGCAACCGCTGAAAATGTTGTTGTGGAAACGATCAAGCAATCAGAGGACGGGAAAGGTACGATTGTTCGCCTGTATGAATGCCAGAACAGAAGCACGAATACAAACCTGAAGCTTGGCTTTGATTGCGCAAAGGTCAGTATTTGCAACCTGATGGAAGAACCGGAAAGCGCCTTAACTGTTAAGGATAATACGGTTGCTTTGCACCTAAAGCCTTTTGAGATTGTAACCGTACGCATTGAAAACTAAAGCAAAGAAGCCTTCCGGAGAGAGTCGCAGCCATATGGAGGCGAGATCTTGGATGCTCTGCTGATTGCAAAAATACTAAAAAGCGAAAGGGGGATGCAAGATGCATGGAACCTATGAATTTCGCAAGGAATTATTAGAAACACATCGACCCAATATTCGAAATCATAGCTATGCACCCACAGAGAATCAAGCTTGTGTGGACGATAGCTGGCACATCGAGATTGCATCCGATTGCGGCATAGTCATTCAGATTGCCGCGGAGGACTTGCAGGATTACCTGCGGACATCTCTGGGTATTTGCGTGGCATTAAAGCCGGTAAAGTCCGTAAAAAAAGCGGAGAAGACCATTGTAGTAGCAACTGCCGGGCAGTTGGAATATGGGTGGGATCATCAGCAGATTGGTGCGTCCTATGACATTTCTGTGACGGAAAATTCCGTGGTAGTCTGCGGTTTCGACGATCGGGGCTGCGCCCAGGGATGTTACCAACTGGAAGACCGCTTCAATCAAATTCACGCGCCCTATCTATCCTTGGGCGATATCTATTATGCGCCCCAGTTCAGTCCCCGGATGATTCATTCCGGTTATGAGCTGGACCGTTACCCGGATGCCCACCTGTCCGCCATTGCCCATACGGGAATGGATGCCATTTTGCTTTTTGTCAATGGGGTGAACAGTACGCCTACCGGCTATACGGATTTTAACGACCTGATTCGTCGGGCGGGAAAATACGGCCTTGATGTATATGCCTATAGCAATTATAAAAGCCATTATCACCCGGATGACCCTGCCGCGGAGGCAGAAATGGAAGCCAATTACGGGCAATTATTCCGTCAGTGTCCCGGCTTTAAGGGGGTGGTGCTGGTAGGAGAGTCCGTAGAATTCCCCAGTCAGGACACCCGGGTGTCCAAGCTGACCTACGATGCCAATTTGATAGACGGTATTCCTACAGGTAAGCCTACCGCAGGTTGGTTCCCCTGTAATGACTATCATCTATGGGTTAGCAAGCTCAGAGATGTGGTGCGAAAGTATCGCCCGGATGCAGATATCGTGTTCTGGACTTATAACTGGGGGTATGCACCGGAAGCAGAGCGGTTGGCTCTGATAGATAGTCTGCCTACGGATATTTCCTTGATGGCTACCTTCGAGATGTTTGAGGAGCGGCTGGTGGACGGCGTTCGCACCCGTTCTTGTGACTATACAGCCTCCTTTGCGCAGGCAGGAAAATATTTTAAAAGTGAAGCAAAACGAGCCAAGGAACGGGGCATCCGCTTATACACCCAAGCTAACAGCGCAGGCCTGACTTGGGATTTTGGTACAGTTCCCTATGAACCGGTGCCAATGCAGTGGGCAAAGCGGTATGAAGCTATGCTGGAGGCAAAGGAAGAATACGGTCTTTGCGGTGTGATGGAATCTCATCACTTTGGATTCTGGCCTTCTTTTATCAGCAAGCTGGAAAAGAAAATGTTTACTGCACCCTGTCCGAAAGCAGATACTGCACTGCAGGAACTGGCTCAGGAGCTTTACGGAGAATATGCAGAAAAAGCCCTGAGTGCTTGGCAGGATTTGTCCCATGGTATGCACTATTATATTTGCACCAACGAGGATCAGTACGGTCCCTTCCGTGTGGGCCCGTCCTATCCGCTGGTGTATCATGTGGATGTTCAAATCCCCACAGTTCCTTATGCCCATTTCGGCGGCAACAAAATATGTATTGTGGATTATGGTGATGGAAAGGTGTTCTCTAATATCACCTATGGACATAATTATACTGCGCCTATGCAAATGCGCCACGGCAAAGAGGCAGACTGCCTGGAAAAAATGGAAGCACTTTTCTACAAGGGACGAAACACCTTGGAGGAGGTCGCGGAAAAATTGGACGGCGTGCAAAGGGCGGATTGTTTGCGACTGTGCAATCTGGTGCATTATATGGAGCACTGTATCCGCACTACCATCCACACCAAACGGTGGTCGCTATTGCGAGGTAAAGCCGATTGCTGTAAGAATCTGGATGAGCTTTTGGAAATCCATCGTCAGATGACTGCCATTGGTGAAGCGGAAATTGAAAATGCCCGTCAGACCATTCCTTTGGTACAGGCGGATTCACGTCTTGGCTGGGAACCTTCTATGGAGTACATTGGTTCGGAATATCACTTGAATTGGAAAATCAGACAAGTACGTTATGTGCTGGATTATGAGATACCCCGTTATGATTGGGATATCCGTTATATTCAGCAGTGTGATGGTTCATACTGATAGTGGAAATTGTTGTTCCTGAATTGTAAGGCCCCAAAGAGAGAATAAGGAAAATAATAAGGTAATAGGAAGGAGAGCCTGTTTTCAAATAGGAGGATGACATGAGTTACGGAAAAAAGGTTTGGGTATTCCCGGATGCGGAATTACCGCCGGTAGGTGACAATCCTATTCCCGGTCACGAGTCGATTATTATCACTAATACCGGCGATACAGTTGCCAATGTAAAAATTACACTGCTGTATACCGATAAAGAGCCGGTCAGCTTTACCACGCAGGTGGAAGCCAGGCGCGTGCGGTGCCTGCGTACCAACAAGGTTTGCGATTTTGGTGAATATACGGCAAAGCTTGAAGAGCAGTATGCGATTTTACTGGAGAGCGATACACCAATTGTGGCACAGTATGGTCGTGCAGAACCCCGGGTGGTAAATTTCTATACAACCCCCGGCTATTGTGAATAAGTATTATTTAGGAGGAACATAAAAATGGCAAGATTTTACATCCCCAATCAAGAATACAAGGAAAGAGTTCAGCGTTGTGCGGCCATTCTGCGCCGTGAAAAACTGGATGTTCTGATCGTGAATGGCAACGAGGCTGATTATGCCAATCCCCGTTATTTCTCCGGCTTCTGGCCCCTGTTCGAGCGTGCAGGCGTAGCCGTTGCTGCAAACGGTGACGCTGCGCTGATGGTTGGTCCTGAATCCGCAATCTTCGGTGCTGACCGCAACCAGTTGGACAAGACCTTTGTTTTGACCGCCTACCGTGAAGGCGCTGACCCTGCATATCCCGAGCTGAAGCCGGATACCTTCCACGATGTATTCAAGGCAATCGGTGTAACCGGTGAGCATCTGCGTATCGGTGTGGCATCCTTCCTGGATACCTCTGTGGTCATTTTCAATGCCATTCGGGATGCATTCCCCAAGGCTGAAATTATTGATGCCGGCAAGATTATGGTGGAACTGCGTAGAATCAAGTCTGAAAATGAGCTGGATTGTCTGCGCGAGGGCTATCGAATTGCCAATATTGCCACGGAAGAAGTTATCAAGGCCATTCGCCCCGGTATGACCGAATTGCAAATGGTCGGTGTTGCCCAGAAGGCTGTCTATGAGCACGGCGCAGAGTACGAAGGTTTGCCTATGTATGTCTTCTCCGAGGCTTCCACCCGTCACGCCATTTCTCGTTCTTCCTATCGGGAATTCCAGAAGGGTGATATTGTGCAGCTGAACCTGTCTGCTAAGATCGACGGCTATTCTGCTGCCATTGGCTATCCCATCTGCTTGGGCAAGCTGGAGGGCCAGCGCCGTGACATCGTGCAGTTCTGCCGTGAGGCCCATTCCTGGAGTGAAAAGCAGGTCAAGGCCGGTGTTTGGGCTGCCGATATTGCAAAGGGCTTCTACAAGTATTATGTGGATCATGGCTATGAGAAGAACTATGTCTACGGCCCCTTGCACGGTACCGGCATCATCGAGGTGGAAGCTCCCTGGTGTGAAACCAGCTCTGAATATAATCTGATGGAAAATATGACCTTCCAGGTAGATACATATATCTCTGCTGACACCTTTGGTGTCCGTTGGGAGAAGGGTATTGCAGTCAAGGAAGGCGGCTACGAAGTGCTCAGTCCCGAAATCCCCGAAGTATGTCCTGAACTGATGTTCTGATAAAACGAAACTCCCCGCAGTTATTCTGCGGGGAGTTTGAAAAGGAGAACAATTATGCAATTGATTGAAATGTTCTACGATGATATTCAAAGTGCTGTAGATCGCAAGGTGCCTTTTATTATTCCAATCGGCACTTTGGAATACCATGCCCGCCACGCATCCTGCGGTACGGATACACTGGTTGTCACCGGCTGCCTGCGGGAGCTGGAAAAGGAAAAGGAAATCGTAGTCTGCCCGCCGATCTGGTACGGTGTGGCATCTTATGCAGTGTGTGAGCCAAAACCCAGCCATTTCCACGTGGACGAGGACGCTTATGCCAACTATCTGTACTATATTCTCAAATCTATGATCGATGCCGGTCACAAAAATATTTATCTGGTACCCCATCATCAGACCGAGGGTGCAGGGTTGATGCCCATGACCATTGTCTGCCACAAGGCAGCCAAGAAGGTCACCATGGAATATATGGAGCAAAAGCTGGGCAAAGGCTGGTGGGGCAGTGACGCTTATGCCACCTACTATGAGGATATGGGCAGCGAGGACGACCCCTTCTCCTACATCAAGGTTTTACCACTGATTGGCGCAGACGCCCAAATCAAGTGCGGTGGCTTTGACCATGCAGGCAAGTGGGAAACCAGCTTGATGATGGGTACATACCCCGAACTGGTAGACCGTTCCCGCTGTGAGCGCAATACCGAGTGGTTTGCCCAGAGCGCCAAGGAAGCCAGTGCAGAAACCGGCAAGCATATGGTGGAATGCACCCTGGAGTGGCTGAGAAAGGTTGTTGTATAAGAAAAGAACGCTTATGAAAATAGTAACTTTTGATGTACTTTGTGTTTAGTCCTTCGTAGCAAAATAGAACAGTGCCAACAGAAACACCTATGCTATTATAGTGCCTTAAAAGAGCAAATACACCCTGGTTTCTTGCACAGCAAAAAAACAAGGTGCAATGGTGTATTTTAGGTAACAATCCTCCCTGAGGCTTTTATGCCCCAGGGAGGATTGTTACGCTTAGCACAAATACATTCCTCACAATATGAAGAGTTCGTATTTGCGTTCTTTGGTGACTCGCTGGAGATTCGAACTCCAGACCCATTGCTTAAAAGGCAATTGCTCTGCCAACTGAGCTAGCGAGTCATTGGCTGGGATGGCAGGATTTGAACCTACGAATGCCAGAGTCAAAGTCTGGTGCCTTACCGCTTGGCGACATCCCAATGTCTTGACGCCGGACACGCACCATATTATAGCATGACCGAAAGCTTTTTGCAACCATTATTTTGGATGATTTTGCAAATTTTATACTGCATTTTCATGTTTTGTGAAAATCCGGTGTTGCTCAACAGGAAATTATTTGCTATAATTTCTATATCACGCGGATAAAGGAGCGTATTTATGGATGAACGGGTATTGCAGCTGAAACAGCTGAAAAAGGAATATAAAAAAGCTAAGGCCAAAGCTGGATGGGGCTGGAAGACCGGTGCATGGATTTTTGGGATTGTGACTGTGATTTTGGGCGTGATGACGGTTTTTGTAACCTTTAATCAAACCCCTCCGGTGTCATTTGTGGACAATGTTGTTTGGGAGCCGCTGAAGACTTTGATCCCGTGGGGCATGGATTACGCAGCAGGTTGGCGTTTGACAGAAGCCTATGGACTGATCGCCCTGGTGGTTAGCCTATGCGTGACTGCCCTTTTTGATGTGCTGGGTTATGGGGCCTCGGAAAAAGTGAAAAAATCAGAGGTGTATCTGAATTACCGCACCCTAAAGCTGACCTTGGATACAGAAAAAGAAGAACGCAGAAAATAATATGGGAAAGGCGCTGCCGCTTGGCAGCGCCTTAATTTACATTTTATCCGGGGCAGAGAAGCCGAGAATATGGATGCAAGTCTCCAAAATATTCTTAGCCAGAGCAATGAGGGCAATATAGCCTTCCTGCAGTTGCTTGTTTTCCTCGCCTAGAATGCGGGTCTCGTGATAGAACTTATTCACAGCACCTGCCAGCTCGTACACATACGCGCAGATCTGATTGGGGGCCAGGGAATTGAGAGCGGATTCCAATGTGGGGCTCAGCTTGGTAATGGCCAGCATCAGATCCTTGGCGTATTCATTGGCGGGTGCGGCAATGGGCAGGTGGTCATAGTTGCCATACTTTGCCAAAATGGATTTCACACGGACGATGGTGTAGAGAATGTAAGGACCGGTGTTGCCCTCAAAGGCGGCAAAACGCTCCAGATCGAAGTTATAATCCTTGGTGGGCTGGTTGCTCAGATCGCCGTATTTGAGCGCCGCAAGGGCGATTTTTGCGGTGGTGGCTTCTACTTCGCTTTCGTCCACGATCTTGTTTTCCACAACCTTTGCCCGGACGAAGTCTGTCATATCATTGACCAGTTGTTCCAGCCGCAAAACACCGCCGTCACGGGTCTTGAAAGGCTTGCCGTCTGCGCCGTTCATGGTACCGTGGCCTACATGGTCCAGCTGCACATGCTCTTTGACGATGCCGGATTTTTTGGCTGCCCGGAAGATCTGCTCAAAGTGCAGGTTCTGCCGCTTGTCGGTTACATAAAGCATTTTGTCCGGATTCCAGTCCTGGGTGCGCTGCACCATGGTAGCCAGGTCGGTGGTGGCATAAATGGCAGAACCATCGGACTTGACCAAAATGCAAGGGGGAACTTCCTTCTTGTCAGTCTCTTCGGCTACGGGGATCACCCACGCACCCTCAGACTGCACCGCAAAGCCCCGGGCCTTGAGATCCTCGACCATGGCGGGGATATAGGGGTCAGCGTCGCTTTCACCCAGCCATTTTTCAAACTGCACATCCAGCACGCCGTAGATCCGCTTCAGATCCGGCAGAGAGATGTTCATAATGTGATTCCAAATGGCCCGGTAGCCGGGGTGGCCCTGCTGCAGCTCATAGGTTGCGGTGTGGGCCTTTTCCGCAAAGACGGGATCGGTCTTTTTGGAAGAAGCCGTGGGATAGATCTCCTCCAAATCAGAAAGGGAGAAGGGTGCTTCAGCAGGGTATTCGCCGGTAAAATCCGGGTTAAAATAAGGCAACTCCGGTTGACGCTCCTGCAGCTCCGCAATGATCAAACCCATCTGCAGGCCCCAGTCGCCCAAATGCACATCACCGATGGTCTCATAGCCCAGGTATTTGTGCAGCCGTTTCAAAGCCTCGCCGATAATTGCCGGACGCAGGTGGCCAATGTGCAGGGGCTTTGCCACATTAGCGCCGCCATAGTCCACCACGGCAGTTTTGCCTGCGCCGGGCTTGGCAATGCCGAAATCCGGGGCGGTGCGCATTTGCTCCAAATAAGCCTGTAGAAATTCGTCAGACAGGTTTAAATTGATAAAGCCGGGCATCACTACTTCGCACATGGAAAAATCTGCCTGGTCCAGTTGCTCTTTGACCGCATTGGCAATCTGGATGGGAGCGCATTTGTAGATCTTTGCAGCGGCCAGTGCGCCGTTGCACTGGTATTGGCACAGGTCGGGGCGGTTGGAGACTGTCACCTTGCCATAAGCGGCATCGTAGCCGGCTTTTTGAAAGGCAGCAGCCATCTTGCCGGAGATAATATCTAAAATCTTTTCCATAATTACACCTTCTTATTTTGTGCCATCCATTCCAGGTAGTCATCATAGGTGCCGTAACGGTCGATGATGGTGCCGTCGGGCTGGAAGGCGATGACGCGGTTACAGGTGGAGGTCAGCATTTCGTGGTCGTGGGAGGCCAGCAGCACCACGCCGCTAAAGGCCTCCAGACCCTTGTTGACCGCCTGGATGGATTCCATATCTAAATGGTTAGTGGGTTGGTCCAGTAGCACCACATTAGCGCCGCTGAGCATCATTTTGCTTAGCATGCAGCGGACCTTTTCACCGCCGGAAAGCACTTCCACGCTTTTAAAAACATCTTCGTTGGAGAACAGCATTCTGCCCAGGAAGCCCCGCAGATACACATCGTCCTTCTTCACGGAATATTGCCGCAGCCAGTCTACCAGCTCCATTTTGTTGCCTTCAAAGTATTCTGTATTGTCCTTGGGCAGGTAGCTGCGCACGGTGGAAATGCCCCATTTGATGCTGCCCTCATCGGGCTCCAGTTCACCCATAAGGATCTGGAACAGGGCAGTTTGTGCCAGCTCGTTATCGCCCACAAAGGCGATCTTATCGTTTTTGCCCACAGAGAAATAGATCTTATCCAGCAGCTTGACCCCATCTACGGTCACGGAAACATCATTGACGGTGAGAATGTCCTTACCCAGCTCCCGTTCCGGCATAAAGCCTACAAAGGGATAGCGGCGGGTGGAGCAGGGCATTTCTTCCACCGTCAGCTTATCCAGCAGCTTTCGGCGGGCGGTTGCCTGCTTAGCCTTGGACTTGTTGGCAGAGAGACGCTGAATAAACAGCTGCAATTCTTCGATCTTTTCCTGGTTGCGCTTGTTCTTGTTGCGGATCATGGCCTGCACCATCTGGGAGGATTCATACCAGAAATCGTAGTTACCCACATACATTTTAATCTTGCCGTAGTCGATATCCACGGTGTGGGTGCAGACGGTGTTCAAAAAGTGGCGGTCATGGGACACGGCGATCACCATGCCGGGGAAGTCCAGCAGGAAATCCTCCAGCCAGTTGATGGCTTCAATATCCAGGTTGTTGGTGGGCTCGTCCAGCATAACGATGTCCGGATTGCCGAACAACGCCTGGGCCAGCAGCACCTTTACCTTCAAGCGGGGGTCGGTGGAGCCCATCATATCGTAATGAAGCTCCGTGCCGATGCCCAAGCCCTGCAGCAGCCGGGAGGCATCGGATTCGGCTTCCCAGCCGCCCATTTCTGCAAATTCCACCTCCAGCTCAGAGGCACGGATGCCGTCTTCGTCGGTGAAATCCGGTTTTTCGTAGATAGCGTCCTTTTCTTTCATCACATCATACAGATGCTGGTTGCCCATGATGACGGTATCCATAATGGAATATTCATCGTAAGCGTTCTGGTTTTGCTTCAAAACGGAGACTCGCTTTTCCGGATCAATGTAAATATTGCCGGCGGTGGAGTCCAGCTCTCCGTATAAAAGCCGCAGGAAGGTGGATTTGCCTGCGCCGTTGGCACCGATGATGCCATAGCAGTTGCCAGGCAAAAATTGCAGATCCACATGCTGGAACAGCCATTGACCGCCAAATTGCATACCTAAGTTACTGACTGTGATCATTCTTCTTTAACTCCTTAAATTGGCACATAATTATACATTTTAATCATAACACAAACTTGTAAATAATAAAAGAACTTTTTTTAAAGGGGTTGCATTTTTTGAATAATGCGGTATAATATTAGCACTCAAATAAAGCGAGTGCCAAAAACGAAGGAGAAATGAAAATGGCAAAGAAACAGTTTAAGGCAGAATCCAAGCGATTGCTGGATCTGATGATTAATTCTATTTACACCCATCGGGAGATCTTCCTCCGGGAGATTATTTCCAATGCTTCCGATGCCATTGATAAGCTGGCATACACGGCTCTGACCGATGATAAAGTGGGCATTTCCCGGGATCAGTTCGCTATTACCGTGATCCGTGGAGAGGGAACGCTGACGGTTTCGGATAACGGCATTGGTATGAGCCGGGAGGAAATGGAAGAAAACCTGGGCACGATTTGCAAGTCCGGCTCTCTGGGCTTCAAGCAGGCCATGGAAAAGAGCGAAGATATCGACATTATCGGCCAGTTTGGCGTGGGCTTTTATGCGGCCTTTATGGTGGCTTCCAATGTGACCGTAATTTCTAAAAAGTACGGACAGGAGGATGCCTGGAAGTGGTCCTCCAATGGGGCTGACGGCTATACCATCACCCAGGCTGAAAGAGAAACTCCCGGTACCGATGTGATTATGACTCTGAAGGCAGACACAGAAGAAGATAATTACTCCCGCTTTTTGGAGGAGTATGAGCTGCGCAGCTTGATCAAAAAGTACTCCGATTATATCCGCTACCCCATTCGCATGGAGGTGAGCAAGTCCCGGAAGAAGGCCGATTGCCCCGAGGATAAGCCGGAGTATGAAAGCTATACGGAGATGGAGACCCTCAACTCCATGATCCCCATTTGGAACCGCCCCAAAAAGGATGTGACTCAGGAGGAGCATGAAAGCTTCTACCGGGAAAAGTTCTATGATTTCAACAAGCCTGCCCGGGTTGTGCATTTTGGGGTAGAAGGCACGGTTTCCTATAAAGCGCTGCTGTATGTTCCCTCCAAAGCGCCCTTTGATTTTAATTCCCAGGATTATAAGCGGGGCTTGCAGCTGTATTCTTCCGGTGTGTTGATCATGGAAAACTGCGAGGATCTGATCGGCGAGCATTTTCGGTTTGTCCGGGGTGTGGTGGACAGCCAGGATCTTTCTTTAAACATTAGCCGTGAGATGCTGCAGCATAACCGCCAGCTGACAGTGATCGCCAAGAATATCGAAAAGAAGATCAAGTCTGAGCTGGTAAGCTTTTTGGAAAATGACCGGGCAGGGTATGAGGCATTTTATAATGCCTTCAGCCGTCAGCTGAAATATGGCGTGGTGGCGGAATACGGTGCTCATAAGGAGGTTACCCAGGATCTGCTTCTGTTCCACAGCCGTAAGGAGGATAAGCTGGTGACCTTGCAGGAATATGTGGATGCCATGGCGGAGGGACAGGAAAAGATCTACTATGTGTCCGGCGAGAATAAGAGCCATCTTGCCACCTTGCCCCAGGTGAAGCTGCTGGAGAACAAGGGCTATGATGTGCTGTTGCTCACAGATGAAATCGACGAGTTTGTGACCCAGACCTTGATGACTTATGGGGACAAGCAGCTTTGCAATGCTGCCACGGAAGACCTGGGTCTGCAGACAGAGGAGGAAAAGAAGAAGCTGGAAGCCAAGGCAGAGGAGCTGAAGGGCTTTTTGACATTTGTGAAGGACAGCCTGGGCCAGGAAGTACAGGAGGTCAAGCTTTCCAGCGATTTGGGAGATGCGCCGGTTTCTCTGCGTTCTGCTAACGGCATGAGCTTTGAGATGGAAAAGTATATGAAGCGGATGAATCCGGAGTTTGCCATGCCTGCTCAGCGGATTCTGGAAATGAATCCGGAGCATGATGCGGTTAAGGCTATGCAGTCTGCTGTGGTGGGCGATACGCAGAAGGCTAAGGACTATGCCCAGCTGCTATATTGCCAGGCACAGCTGATGGCACAGCTGCCCCTGGAAGATCCCGCTGCTTATACAGCGTTGGTTTGCAAGCTGATGAAATAAGTATTTATTAATGGAGGAGAAAATCATGCAACGGAAACTTTTATGTTTGCTTCTGTCATTGGTTATGGTCATGGCGTTCGCCGTGGGTGTCCATGCCAGCGAGGAAGCAACAGCGGTTCAGAAGTTGACCGAAAATGTAGACGGCCTGGAGATTTTTGCCGATACATTGTTGGATCTGAACGGCTATAATGTTACCAATGCCACAGTTGCGGAAGGTGTTACCCTGCAGCTGATGGACAGCGCCAATGATGAATATGACGCATCCAAGTGCGGCAGCTTCAGCGGTACCATTAACGGCACTGTGGAGCAGGTCGTAAAGTACGATGCCAAGAACTATTTGGTCATCGAACAGGATGGCGTATATTCTGCTCACCGCTTCTATGCCGGTATCACGCATATCAGCTTGGTGCCGGAACAGGCTGCTCTGGGCTACAAGGCAGAGTTCCATGCTGATGATGTGATCAATGAAATGGTCACCGGCTATGGCTATGCCATGTGGCTCAATAGCTATAACCCTGTAAAGTCGGAGGCCAAGCGGTCTTAGGAAGACAATTGATAGATTCAACTCCTTGGCTCACAGAACGACATGGCTACGATCCGACTTGTACGATGCCAAGAATTATTTGGTTATTGAAGAAAACGGCGTGTATTCTGCTCACCGCTTCTATGCCGGTATCACGCATATCAGCTTGGTGCCGGAACAGGCAAGTCGGAGGCCAAGCGGTCTTAGGAAGACAATTGATAGATTCAACTC